>VBMM01000084.1 GCA_005878415.1 Methanobacteriota archaeon | reverse complement strand
CTTCACCGTGTGCGGCGGCATCCGCAAATGGCCCGAGCTTCGCCTTCGGATGCGACTTGATCCACACGCTGAATGGCGGATTCCCCATGTAGTCCGGCTTCGTGTCGGCCATCGTCTTCGCCACGTCGCGCGTGCCGAACACCACCTCGTGGCCGAGCTCCATGAGTTTGCCGCCAACCGCCCGTCCGACCGCGCCGGTTCCCAAGGCTCCGATTTTCAAAGGTACGCGCCCCGAGCGCTTCACGACCCCTGCGTACTTGTACGTTTCCGCAGGTGGACGGGCCGGACTTCCAAGTGAAACGGGCCTGCGGGGATTCGAACCCCGGTCAGAGGCTCCGGAGGCCTCTGTCCTATCCAAGCTAGACTACAGGCCCTCGCTCGCCGAAAGGTCTCTTCGAATTAAGGCTTTCCGCGGTTCGTACCAGGAGCGTTGCGATGGGGAGCCGGACGCGGCTACGTGAGTATGCCGTAGACGGATGCTCACTTCTTCGCGAACTCGGTGTAGCCGCAGCGGCCGCACGATAGGCGGTCCGAGTGCTTTGCGAGGAAGACCCCGGCTCCGCACTTCGGGCAATTCTGCCGCTCCCGGGTGATGCGGTTGCCGTCGATCTTGTAGAACTTCCGCTTGAGGCCGGCCGTGCCTTTCTCCTTCTTCGCCTCGGCCATCACTTGGCCTCCTTCTTCTTGGACTCCGGCTTCTTCTCCGCCTTGGGCTCCGCCTTCTTCTCCTCCTTCTTCTCTTCTTTCTTGTCGGCGGGCTTCCTCTCCTCCTTGGAGGGCGCCTTCTCGTGCTTCGCTTCCGGCTTCGCCTCGGGCTTGCCTTCGGCCTTCGCTTCCGCCTTCGGGGCCTCGGCTTTCGGCGGGGCCGCGGCCTTCTCGGCTCTCGGGGCGGGCGCCGGTTTCTCCGGCTTCGGAGCGGCTTTCTCCTTGATCTCGGGCTCGATGAGCTTGTTCCGGACGAGGATGTGCTTCCGCTCGACGGAGAGCGCCTCCTCCTTCGACTTGTAGACCTTCGCGTATCCGTGGGTCTCGTATCGGCCGAACGTCGAGGCCTGAGAGTCGATCACGACGATATCGTTCGTCGCCTTGAGCTCCCTCGCGAGGAACGCTCGGAGCGCGTCCCGGGTCGGCGTGGGCTCGGCCTTGTGGATCGCCTTGAACGTCACCTCGACCCGCTTCAGGTGCGGGTTGTCCTTCTTCGTGAGGACTTGGAGTTCCATCGCTACCGTTCCATGCGTCGCAAGATGTCGAGGACCTTCCCCTTCGCCGTCGAGTCCGCCCGGACGACCACGACGCCCTGGGACGGCATGCCATACAACACGGCGGCCGATTCGGGCGCGAGGGCGAGGCAGACGAGGGTGAGGAGGTCCTCTTCGCCCCGGACTTCGACGCGTACCCGCTCCTTCGACTTAAAGGCTTCGGACAGCACGCTCCACGCGTCCGCGGAAATCGAACCCGCCGCGTTGACCACGCGCAACGCGCGCGAGCCGACCCGCTGCAGCGCCTCCCTCAGCTCCGGGTCTTCCTGGCGTTTCGTCTTGAAGTCGACGACGCACACGTCGGGCGTGCGGCCGCGGGCGACGAGGTCGAGGGTGCAGAAGTCGCCGACCGTGACGACGGGCGAGGCTCGGCCGATCGTCGGCAGGATGTCGGGACCGTGCACAAGCGGGCCCATCGGCCATCGGAGGAAGTCGCGGAGCGATTCTGGAAGCCGGAGCGTGCCATTCGCGAATTCATCGAACGCGGAGGGCGAACTTCCCGTTGACATGGATGCCCATCTTCTTCGCGATCTCGGAGCGTGGGTGGTCGACGATGATCACGTAGCCTTGCCAGTCGCGCGACGTCTCGCCGCCGCACAGGGGGCACTTGTCCTCGTCGGTCACGTGTCCGCAGTTCTTGCACGCCTTCGGAATCTTGACGACCATGGCTCAGCCCCTCTTCTTCCGCACGCGGCCTTCCGCCCGGGCGCGGTCCTCCTCGATCCAGTCGAGCTTGCCCAAGGCCGGCTGGCGCATCGTCAGGCCGATCTTCGACTCGCGCGGGGCGCGCTCGTTCAGGGAGACCGCGACGATCCGCGTGCGGACCTTGTCGCCGATCCGCAGGTCGCGTTTCGTGTCCTTCCCGATGAGCCGCTGGCCTTCCTCATCGACGTCCACGCGGTCGTCCATGACCTGCGAGATGTGCAGCAGCCCGTCGAGCGGCCCGAACCGGATGAAGGCGCCGAACTTCAGGATCTCGACGACGGTGCCCTCGACGATCTCCTGGAGGGCCGGGGCGAAGACGAGGGCGTCGTACCGCACGCGCTGATAGACCGCGCCGTCCCCGTGGACGATGCGCCCTTCGCCGACCCGCTCGATGTTGCTCGCGACGAGGGTGAGGGTCTTGTCGGCGCCGATCTTCCCTTCCAGGGTCGTGCGCGTGAGTTCCCGCGCGACCGTGTCGATGTCCTCGCCGAGGCGTTCTGGCGGGATCCGGACGGTGTCCTCCCGCTGGACCCGTTGGTACATGAAAATCGGCTTCCGTGCGTAGCGGCTCCTTCTATTTAGGCCTTTGCGGGGACGCGCGTCCGCGATAATCGCTAAATGCGCACACGTCATTCCGTCATGAGTTGGGCGCGGTCGAGGGGCTCTCCGACGGCGGTGCGATGGCGCATCCTCGCATCGACCTGATCGGGTCCCTGCGAAAGATCTTCACGTCCGGCCGAAAGGTCCCGCGGCTGGAAGCCCAGGACCGCCGGTACAATCTCCTCCTGTCGCTCCCGATGACCCTGTTCCTCCTCGTCTTCTTCGTCGCCCCGCTCACGTTCATCGGCCTCTTCGCGTTCGGCGCGTACGGCGCCGACTACCGGCCGAGCGGGGCCCTGAGCCTGTCGAACTTCGAGCTCATCTTCCGTCCCGAGACGGCGACGCTCTTCGGACGGACGGCGTTCGTCGCGGGCATGGTGACGCTGCTCTCGTTCGTGTTCGCATACCCGGCGGCGTACTACATCGCGGAGCAGCCGACGCGGCGCCGCGGGTTCCTCCTCATGCTCCTGATCATCCCGTTCTGGACGAGCTTCCTCCTGCGGACGTATTCCTTGAAGCTCATCTTCACGGAGACCGGCATCGCGAACGACGTCCTCGCGGTCCTCGGGATCGGTCCCGTGTTCGACGTCGGCACGATCTGGGCCGTCATCTGGGCGGAGGTCTACACGTTCCTGCCCTTCATGGCACTGCCGTTGTACGCGACCCTCGAGCGGCTGAGCCGGTCGGCCATCGAGGCCTCGTACATCCTCGGCGCCGGCCGGGTCCAGACGTTCTTCCGCGTGATCCTGCCGTTGTCCACGCCCGGCGTCCTCGCCGGCAGCCTGCTGGTGTTCATCATCGCGATGGGCGAGCTCGTCATCCCGTACCTGATGGGCGGGGTCGAGGCCCAATACCTGCTGGGCAATTCGATCTACGAACGGCAGCAGACGCCGGGCACCGCGTCCGCGCTCGGGCTGGTCCTCATGGCCGTCGTGCTGGTCGTCTCCATGTTCTACCTCCGGGTCGCGGGCCGAGGGGGGTTGCGCTTCTGAAGCTCGGCAAGATCATCCTGGGCGCGTACGTCGTCTTCTTCTTCGCCGCGCTCTACTCGCCGATCGCCGTGCTGATCGGCCTCAGCTTCAACGCGAGTCGTTCGATCTACACGTGGGGCGGGTTCAGCACCCAGTGGTACGGACAGGTCTTCGCGAACAGCGTGTACATGGGCGCGTTCGGGACGAGCCTCTGGATCGCGATCCTGACGACGGCCCTGTCGATCGTCCTCGGCACGCTGGCGGGGATCGCCGTCGCGAGGCGAGCCGCCGGACGGTTCTCCCTGTTCTGGGACGCCCTCGTCTTGCTGCCGTTGATCATCCCGGAGATCATCGAGGCCCTGTCGATCATCCTGTTCTACAACGTCGTCGGCATTCCCAACGGCGTGCTCGCCACGGTCCTCGGCCACACGGTCTTCTCCGTCTCCTTC
>VBMM01000083.1 GCA_005878415.1 Methanobacteriota archaeon | reverse complement strand
CGTCGCGGTACCCGATCACGCTGACCTGGGCCGACACGCGCTCCTCGACGTCGACCGGATCGCCGTCGCTCATCTGCTGCGCGCGGTCCAGAGACAGGTCCGTCTTCCGCTCAATCTGATCGACTCGGCCGAGGACGATGCCGCACGTCTCGTGCTCGACCTGGACGAACTCGTTGCGCTCGATCGGATCGACGACGGAACAACGGAACGAGGTCGTGCCAACATCGCCGTAGATGACGCCGACAAATCCGTCGCCGTGATGGGAAGCGGGCCTAGAATGAGCGGCGGACTCCATGCGTGCATCCCATGCGCGGCGCGATAACCCGGCGTCGAGATAAATAGGTTTGTCCACAGAGCCGGATGGCCGAACGAAAATCACCTCTGATATTCTTGAGCGCCGTGTTCAAGTCGTTCTCGGAGCAAGCCAATCCGACCATGGCGGGAGCCGTAGGGGAAATTTCCCTCCAAATGGTGTTCGGCAAGGCGTTTCTCGTCGAACTCCAACGCGGCGACCTGGAAACCGCCAAGGTCTTTGCGCGGGCGTTCCTGACCCGTACCGGCCTCACGTCGAAGTGCCCGTTACCGCTTGCCGCCGCCTGATGCGCTTCTCGATCGCCGCCACCGCGTCCGCCGCGACCGCCTTCGCATCGCGTGCGCCGTCGAGCACGACGAACCGGCGTGAGCGGGCGAGTCGATCGTAGTTCGCCGCGACCTTCTTGAGGAACGCGAGGTCCTCGAATCGGATGAGGTTTGGCCGCGTCTGGATTCGTTTCAATCCGAGCTCCGCGGGCACTCGAAGCAGCAGTGTGAGGTCCGGAGGGACGATCCATGCCTCGCTCGCTCGCTGCAGGAACCGCACAGGGTCGCTCACGACACCCTCGAGCCGCGCCCCCTGATACGCGTAGGTCGAGTCCGCGTACCGGTCGCACAGGACCAGCTCGCCCTTCTCGAGGTGAGCTCGGATCTCGTCGACGTGCGCTGCGCGGTCCGCCAGGAACAGGAACGACTCGGCGATCGGCCCGACATCGTCGTCGTAGGCGCGGCGCACGGCATCGCCGAGCCATGTGGCGGTGGGCTCCGTCGTAAGAAAGACGGGAACGCCTGCCGCGCGGAATGATTCTGCGACGAGCCGACTCACCGTCGTCTTCCCCGCGCCGTCGATTCCTTCGAACGTGACGAAGCCGCTGAGCACGCGGGACGGCAACGAGGGCGCGGCAGATTAAACCGTCGACACAGCGGTCCCAACGCGCGGCCGCACAACGTTTTTATAGAGTCCGGCGGCTCCACGCCGCGGCGGCGTTCGGCTCAGGGGGCGGGGACGATCGCATGGAAGATTCATCCGGACATGCGAAGGCTTTCCGAAGGGGGCGACCGGGAGGCGCGCTGCCGCCGATGCCACGTGCGAATCGTGCTGTTGCCGGATGACCGCCGCCAAGGCTACTGTTTCGACTGCTACGATTCCCTCGAGGTCCGGTCGAAAGCCATCCTCTAGTCCGTGGCTTTCCCCATGAGTTCGCGACGCCGCTCTTGGCGGCGCTGCTTCCATCGTCGCACGTCCGCCTCGATCCACTCCTTGGGACGGCCCTGGGCCTTGAGCCAATCGACGTTGGGCTTCCAAACGAAATCCCACGAGCGCAGCGCCGCCTCGACCTCGTCGGTCACCTGTTCCGCGGATGGCGCGGCGTCCTGCTGTGCCCTCCCGCCGACCTGCCAAGCCCAGGCCTTCAGGTCCTCCAGCAGGGGCGATTTCTTCGCGCTCTCCCAGAGCAAGGTGGCGCTCCGCAAGGCGTCCTTTTCCTGATCGCGATCGAAGACCGCCGTCACGCGCTCGATCCCGCTCGCCCAGAATGGACGCTCCAACGTCCCGCGCCACCGCAGGCCGTGCTTGGCGAGGAGCCGCTTGAACGACTCCTTGTTCTTCGAGTAGGTCTCTCCATCCATCTCGAAGCGAAAGCGCATGGCCCGTCTCGCACGCCCTGGCGGATAGTTAACGATTTCGCGCCGCGACGGTGCACCGGAGGCGGCCGACCTC
This sequence comes from Methanobacteriota archaeon, assembly GCA_005878415.1. Classification (GTDB taxonomy): domain Archaea; phylum Thermoplasmatota; class Thermoplasmata; order RBG-16-68-12; family RBG-16-68-12; genus RBG-16-68-12. The sequence goes on along the minus strand of VBMM01000083.1, from coordinate 1,767 downwards.
CGCGATGTCCGCATCCAGCACATCGCCCGGAGTGATCGGCCAGACTCCCGCGGGGGTCCCCGTCGCAATCACGTCGCCCGATTCGAGCGTCATGATCCGCGATGCAGCCTCGATCAGCTGCGGAATCCGGAAGACCATCTGACCGGTGTTCGAGTCCTGACGGACCGCATCGTTCACGCGGAGCCGGATCGAAAGCCCGTGCGGCTCGCGCACGCGATTCGCGGAAACTCCCTCGGAAATCGGCGCAAACGTGTCAAAGCCCTTCGAGGCGGTCCACGGCGAGCCGTCCTTCCGCGCCTTCGTCTGCAAGTCCCGCGCGGTGATGTCGAAGAACACCGCGTATCCGGCGACCAAGCGCATCGCCTCTCCCGCGGCGACGTCCCGACCTCCCGCGCCCAAGATGGCGGCGAGTTCCGTTTCGACTTCGACCCTCTTCGACTCTCGGGGCAGGAGGATCGTCCCTCCTCCCGGCAAGAGCGAGGTCGTCGGTTTGAGGAAGAAGATCGGCTCCTCGGGAACCGCCGTTCCCATCTCTTTCGCGTGGTCGACGTAGTTTCGCGCGACGCAGAGGATCTTCGAAGGCGGAACGGCCTTGCCCGCGATCATGAGTTGCGGCATGCGCTCACCGCGCGGCGGCCCGACGTGCGCCGGCCAGCTTGAGCCGCACAATCGTCATCGCGATGAGCGCGAATCCCACCGCGGCGGCGAAGCCGATCGTCTCGCCGACCTCGCCGTACTGCGTCCCGTACAGCTGCCCGAGGCTAGTGAGGACGTTGAAGGTCGCGTGCATGATGACCGCGATGATATAGAAGGGCAAGAACGCCCAGGCACGGTTGGTGAGCCAGGTCTTTGCGATGCCGTATCCCAGGACAGCGGTCGAGCTCGCGTGCAGGAACGACGACGAAAACGATCGGATCGCGATGACCAGGAGAGAGGCCGACGCTCCGCCGTTCGGATTCACGAGCGCCTCCACGCCGTAGAGGAGGTTCTCGGTCGCCGAGAATCCGAGGCCTGCCGCCGCCCCGTACACGAGCCCGTCGAGGAGGGCCTGCGTCTCCGGTCGCCCGGCTTGGACGCCGAGGCCCTTCGCCGCTTCCTCGGCGATCGGAGCGACGACCAGCGCGCCGATCGCGATGGTCGGGTACGTGAAGCGACGCGCGAAGAAATCGTTCACCGACTCGATCCGGCCGAGCGCCACCAGGAGGACGACGCTGGCCACGATCGCGACGAGCACGCTGAGCACGGCGCCCCACACGAACGCCTTCAGGACGTTCCACCAGGGCTCCTTCCCGTACCGGGCCGTGTTCCGGATCCACGCCATGAACACGAGGGGCGGGACGAACGCCGAAATGATGAGGACGAGGACGAAGGACGGAGAGTCTGCGAGGCCCGCCATGAGACCGCCCGCGGTTCAGCGATCCTCGGGCCGCTCGACCTCGTTCCGGAGCTTGGCGTGCGCCGCCGACAGTCGGGCGACCGGCACGCGGAAGGGGGAACAGGAGACGTAGTCGAGTCCGATCTCGTGACACAGCTCGATGCTCGCGGGATCCCCGCCGTGCTCGCCGCAGATCCCGACCTCCAAGTCCTTTCGGACCTTGCGGCCCTTCTGGACGCAGATGCGCATGAGCGCGCCGACGCCCTCCCGGTCCAGGGTCTGGAACGGGTTGTGGGGAAGGATGCCCCGCTCCACGTAGTCGAGGAGGAACTTGCCTTCCGCGTCGTCACGGCTGTAGCCGAGCGTCGTCTGGGTGAGGTCGTTCGTCCCGA
>VBMM01000082.1 GCA_005878415.1 Methanobacteriota archaeon | reverse complement strand
CCGTCTCCTTGATGCCGCCGAACGGGAGCTGGACTTCCGCCCCGATCGTCGGCGCGTTCACATACGTAATCCCCGCCTCCAAGTCTTGCATCGCTCGGAAGGACCAACGAAGATCGTTCGTGTATATCGAGGAGCTGAGCCCGTACTTCACGGAGTTCGCGACTTCGACCGCGTCCTCGTAGTCCTTGGCCTTCAGGACGCTCAGGACCGGCCCGAAGATCTCCTCCTGCGCGAGCCTGTTCGTTCTTTCGACCGCGAAGACCGTCGGGGCGATGTAGAACCCGCGGTCGTAGGCGCCGCCCGCCAGCTTCCTCCCACCGGTCAGCAATTTGTCGCCTTCCTTCTTCCCAATCTCGATGTACTCGAGCACCTTCTTCTCCTGGTCCGGCGAGGCCACCGGCCCCATGTCCGTCGCCTCGTCGATCGGGTTGCCGACCCGCAGCTTTTCCGCGCGCGCGACGAGATCGTCGACGACCCGGTCGTAGATCGCTTCGTGGACGATCAGCCGGGACGTCGCCGTGCACCGCTGCCCGGCGGTCCCGAACGCGCCGAAGAGGACGCCGTCCATCAGGAGCTCGACGTTCGCGTCGTCCATCGCGATGATCGCGTTCTTCCCGCCGAGTTCGAGGCCGACCTTGATCATCTTCTTCGCGGCGCTCTCGTAGACGTGCTTTCCGGTCTCGACGCCGCCCGTGAAGGAAATCGCGCGGATGTCGGGATGGGCCACCAGGCCGTCCCCGACCACCGACCCGCTGCCGGTTAACATGTTAACTACGCCCGCCGGGAATCCCGCCTCGTCGAGGACCTCGACGAACTTGGCGGCGCACAGCGGCGTGAGGCTCGACGGCTTCAGCACGAACGGACAGCCGGCGATCAACGCGGCCCCGCTCTTCCATCCGGGGATCGCCATCGGGAAGTTCCACGGGGTGATGAGTCCGACCGGACCGACGGGCAAGCGGATCGTCAGGCACATCTTGCTCGGCAATTCCGACGGCACCGTCTCGCCGAACATCCGCCGACCCTCGCCCGCCGCGTACTCGTAGAAGTCGATCACCTCCTGGACGTCGCCGCGGCCTTCGGCGATGACCTTCCCCATCTCCGAGGTCACGACGCGGCCCAGCTCCTCCTTCTTCCGGCGGAAGATCCGCGCGGCCTCGAGCAGCAGCTCCCCCCGCCGAGGCGGGGGCGTCCTCTTCCACTTCTCGAAGGCATCCCTCGCCGTACGGACGGCTGTATTGACGTCGTCCTTCGTGGCGTTGGGGAACGTCGCGAGGATCTCCCCGGTCGCGGGGTTGCGGGTCTCGAAGCGCTTGCCTTCCGACTTCCGCCACGTCCCGCCGATGAACAGGCCGTACTCCTGGACCATCGTCCTCGCCGCGAAAGAAAGGCCCGGCTAGGCTATGACCTTATCGTGGGAGCCGCGCGGGTCCTCCTGGACATCGCGCTTCACGATCGCCCGGGCCGCGGCGAGCAGGTCGCTCGCGACGACGTCGGGCGACCACGGGCGCACCTCGGCGGCGAAGCGCTTCCGCCATGCGGCGGGCCCGACCCACGCGGTCCGGCAGCCGAAGGCGCGGCCCGTCTGCACGTCGAGCGGCTTGTCGCCGATCATCCAAGCGGCCCTCGGTCGCGCCCCGAGGTCCCGCGCGGCCGCGAGCAGCATGCCCGGTCGAGGCTTCCGGCACGCGCAATCCGACAGCACGTTGTGCGGACAGTAGTACACCTCGGAGATGTGGACGCCCGCTTCCTCGAGCCTCGCGATCATCGATGCATGGATCCGGGCGAGCTGTCGCTCCGGGAGGAGCTTCCAGCCGGACGCATCCTGGTTCGTCACGATCACGAGCCGCCACCCGCGGTCCTGCAGGAGCCGCATCCCATCGATCGCGCGCGGCAGGAACTCGAACTGGTCCGGCGTCCGCACGTAGCCCGGCCGCCCGCGGTTGACCACCCCGTCCCGGTCGAGGAACGCCGTCGGCCCGCCTCCCGACGTCGGCCCTCCCGCGACTCCGTGGCGCCGCACGCGCAATGCGCGACGCGCCTCCGGCGACCCGACGAAGAAATCGACGAGGCCCCACTTCGCGAACGGGTTGCGGGTCAGGGTCATCGCCTTGTCCACCGTGAACCAGCCGACGTCCTCGATCTCGTCCGGCTTCAGGCGGAATTCCTCGGAGGCGACGTGGCCCTTGTACACGAATCCGAGCGTGTACGCCGGCTTGCCCGGAAACCCCGAGACGAAGACGTCCAGCAGTCCGTCGAGGCGGATGTCAACGCCGATTTCCTCCTCCGCCTCCCGCTCCACCCCGACCTCGGGGCTCTCGCCGTAGTCCATGAAGCCGCCCGGGACGTTCCAATGGCCCTTCGAGAATCCCCGGACGGCCTTGACCATCAGCACGCGCGGGCCCTTCGACAGGATGACCTCGGAGACGCACCGGATCATCGTCGTGTAAATCGCCCGCTTGACGAGCGGATCGACATCCGCCCGCTCGAAGATCGCGTCGCGCCCCAGCCACTCCTCCGGGTGGTGGTCGAGGACCGGCTTCCGCTTCATGACACGGTCCTCGCCGAGGTCCATCCGGCCGTTCGGTTGGGTGGGGAACGGCAACCGTTCGTCCGCACGAGGGAATCGGAAGGCGCCGCGGTCCCGGACGAGGTACACCTGTCCGTCCGTCTCCACGTAGACGAAGTCGCGGCGTCGCTTGCGGGCCATGCGGGCCCAACGATGCCCGTGAGCCGTATTAATGGTCACGCGAGCCGGCATCCCAGGGTCAGTCCCGGACCTTCAGCGCGATCGAGACGCCGTCGCGGAGCGGTACGATCGTCGCGACCATGCGCGGATCCTTCGCGAGCCGCTCGTTGTACGTCCGGATGGCCTGAGTCTCCTTCGAACGATCTTTCCGCGCGACGTCGCCCCGCCACAACACGTTGTCCGTTACGAGAAGCCCGCCTG
>VBMM01000081.1 GCA_005878415.1 Methanobacteriota archaeon | reverse complement strand
TCCCGACGTCGCGGGCGACGTACTGGATCTATCGGCAACAGCTGCGGCTACTCGAGCGGCCAACCGCCTTGACTCACATTATCACTCAAATGGAGTCGTTCCTGCTCCGGCGCCGCAACAAATGCCCAACTGTCATCACATGCTACGATCTCTCCGTGCCGAGGACCCTCGAATTTCTCAGGTACGCCGACCGCGTAATCGTGCCCGCTCGGCAGGTCAAGGAACTATTGGTTGAGGCGGTTCGGCTGCCGCACGAACCGACTGTCATCCCGTTGGCCGTTCCTCCGGCATACCGGCCCGCGGATGTTCCCCGCGTACGTGATCACGTCCTCAATGTCGGGACGGAGCAGGCCCGGAAGAACGTCGAGGGACTCTTCCGAATCTTTGCGCGTGTCCTCCGAGAGATGCCCGCGACGCTCGTGAAGGTTGGAGCCGCCTCGGACGCGCGGCCCCGTCTCGTGAACTTGGCGAACGAACTCGGAATCAGCGACCATCTGGTTTGGAAAGACTTTGTCTCCGAAGACGAGCTGCTGCAGCTCTACCACACATCGACGGTGACCGTGATTCCTTCGTTCCTCGAGGGATTCTCGATGCCCTGCCTTGAAGCGATGTCCTGCGGCTGTCCTCTCATCGCGTCGAACCTGAGCGCAATCCCGGAAACGGTCGGCGCCGGAGGCCTGACCCTCGATCCCAAGGATGAAGAGGCATGGGCGGACGCAATCCTCCGTGTCCTCCGCGACCCTTCGGTGGCGCGGGACTTGTCGAGACGCGGTATTGAGCGGTCGAAGGCGTTTTCTGCGGAGCAAAGCGCGGCACGGACACTCCGAGTCTACGAAGAGCTCTCCGGTCAGAGGAGCCGTTGACATGGACCAAGCTTTCAGAGATCGCGACCGCCGCCATCTCACCTACGACTATTCTCGGTACCGGGGTTTGGACTACGGTGGGTTTTATGAAGTGATGTACCGAAGAATGCGTCCGGTTCCTCCGATCGTGGAACTCGGCTCCGGCCTCGGGTTTTTCCTGGACTGCGCCCGACGCCACGACGTGCGGGCAGTCGGCATCGAGTCGTCTCGAGAGGGAATCGCCACCAGCGCCGCTCGGCGTCTTCCGGTCGTGCGCGGCGACATCACCGTTCCTTTCCCATTCCGAGACGATGCCTTCGGGTCCGCATTCGCACACCACGTCCTTGAACACGTGCCGCCGACCGTGGCACGTCGCGTGATGATGGAAGTCCGGCGCGTCCTCAAGCCCGGCGGATTTCTGTTCGTTGTCTCGCCTAATCCGTTCGTGGAGTCGGCGCACGATGATCCGGATCACATCAACTTGTTCACCCCGCGCGAACTCCGAAGGGATCTGCGCGCCGCTGGCTACCGGAGGGTGAGCCTTGGGACGAACTATTGGCTCCCGTTCTGGGACCCCCGAACGCGGCTCGGCCAGATTACCCGCCTCGCGTCGGGAGCCCTTTGGAAGGTCGCGCCCATCGACCGCTTCGCGGGCGCCTCGTCTGCGATGGCGTGGAAATAATCCGTTGGGGGCCCGCTAGCAAGGTGAGAAATGGGCGGACCGTGGCGGCTGAACGTCGGGAGCGGGATGGACATCCGGCCAGGCTACGTGAACGTCGATCGGGTACCCCTTGCGGGCGTTGACGTCGTCATGGATGCGAGCCAGCGCCCTTTTCCTTTCCAAGACAACGTGTTCGACGCGGTCTACATGTCTCATGTCCTTGAACACCTTCCGGACACACTCGGTACCATGGAAGAAATCCATCGGATCGCCCGGCCGGGCGCGTCGGTCATCGTCGTGGTCCCACATTACAAGCACGCCAACGCCTTCGCGGACCCGACGCACGTGCGATTCTTCACGGAACAATCCTTCGACTACTTCGGGACGAACGCCAAGTCCTACTACTCGAAGGCGCGGTTCGATGTGATCCGCGTCGAGAAGCAGTACCAGTACCACATCGAGAAGTATGTCGGGCGGCCGTTCCCGCGTCTGCTCCCGTGGGTCGAAACGTTCCTCGACAACACGGTGGTCCAGCTCACGTTCACCCTCCGAGCCCGGAAGTGATCCGATGGCCCGCCGTTTGACAGTAATCGCGCAGGACTTCCGCGGAGGGGAGGCGACCGGCATCGCGCGTTACAGCACGAACTTCATCGAAGGGCTTCGGAAGCGCGGAATCGACTTCGAGTTGCGAGTCCTGTCGTCCCGGGAGTTTCGGTTGGGCCCCATCGGCTTCGGGTTCTACGTCCGGATTGCCTATCAACGCCTGGCGACGCGGCCGCGCGGGCCGGTCCATTCTCTCCATCCCATCGTGATTCCGCCGAAGACCTCGGTCATGACGGTGTGGGACCTCATGTCGTACCGGTCACCGCCCTCCCCGTACGCCGCTTGGCGATGGATCGTGAAGGGCGTCACGCGCGACCTGTCGGAGCGTCCCCGCGTGTACGTCGCAATCACGAACGCGGTCCGGGACGATCTGCACCAGATCCTGGGCGTGCCGCTCGAGCGAATCCGCGTGGCGGTCCCCGGAGTGGACACCGAGAGATTCCGCCCCGGACTGGGTCCGAGGCCTCCCGCCCTCCACGGAACCCGAAAGATCAAGGTCCTCCATGTGGGGATGGGATACGAGAGGAAGGGCATCCATCTCCTCGTCGAGGCCCTCGGTCGTTTGGGCCCCGGAAGGTTCCGGCTCGTCCGCGTCGGGCCGGCGAAGGATCCGGCCTACGTCGCTTCGTATCTTCGACGCGCCGAACAGCTGGGTCTCGAGGTCGTCGAGTGCGGCTTCGTCCCGGACGATGCGTTGCCCATGTATTACGCGAACGCCGACCTCCTCGTGTTTCCATCTAAAGATGAGGGAGCGGGAATCCCTCCCCTCGAGGCGATGGCATCGGGCACGAACGTGGTCGTGAGCGATCTTCGCGCCCACCGTGAAATGTGCGGGGATTTGGCATTCTATGCGGGGCCAGGACCCGAGTCCCTCGATTCGGCGATCGAGGAGGTTCTCGCCCATCCACGCGACGCCGGCGTCCTGCGGAGTCACTCGGAGGCCTTCTCCTGGGCGAAGACCGTCGACGTCTACCTCCGGCTGTACGCCGAATTGGGAATCCTCTGAAGGGTCGGGGGCCTTGCCCAATCGTTCGAGCGATCGGCGGCTAGCCTCCGGAAGACGAGAGCCCAAGCCCGCTCCGATGAAAGCACGGGTGCGCCGCAGCGTCTATGCGTTTTTCACGAGCGCGAGATCGTGCTCCATCATGAGCTTGACGAGCTCGGGCACGCGAACGCTCGCGGACCAGCCGAGGGTCCGCTTCGCTTTGTTCGGGTTCCCACAGAGGGTGTGGACCTCGGCGGGCCGAAGGTGCTTCGGGTCGGACCGCACGAACTGTTGGGGGTCCCCCCGGAGACCCGCTTCCTTCACCGCCAACTCCAGGAATTGGCGGACGGACCATGTCTCCCCGGTTGCAATGACGTAGTCGTCGGGCTCCTGTTGCTGCAACATCCGCCACATCGCTTCGACGTACTCGGGCGCGTAACCCCAGTCCCGCTTCGCGTCGAGATTGCCAAGCTCGACGAACTTCGCCTTCCCGGCGACGATCTGGGCGAGGCCGTGCGTGATTTTGCGGGTGACGAACTCGAGGCCGCGCCGCGGGCTCTCGTGGTTGAAGAGGATGCCATTCGACACGTGCATGCCGTACGACTCACGGTAGTTGACGCATGCCCAGTAGGCGAAGACCTTCGCCACGCCGTAC
>VBMM01000080.1 GCA_005878415.1 Methanobacteriota archaeon | reverse complement strand
CTGTGGAGAGGCGCCTTCTTCGCGAGCTCCTTCATCGTCCCCTCTTGGCAGTGCTTGTAGATGTCCTTGAACCCGATGCCCGTCCGCTTCGTGAAGGGGGCGCTCACGGCCCACTTGTGGTACGCGCTCCCGAACGCGACGCTGCCCGCCTCGACGTTCACCATCCACTTCTCTCCGAGGTCCTCGGGCAGCCATTTCCGGATTCGATTATTGACCTCCATGATGATCTTCTGGAATCGCTGCTGCATTTGCTCCGGGCTGATCTTCAGCTCGTTGACGAGGCGGTCGACCTTGTTGATGAAGAGGACCGGCCTCACGCGCTCCTTCAGCGCCTGACGAATGACCGTCTCCGTCTGGGGCATGATCCCTTCGACGGAGTCGTCGAGGATGATCACGCCATCAATGGCGCGCATCGCACGGGTGACGTCCCCGCCGAAGTCGACGTGGCCCGGTGTGTCAATGAGGTTAATCAGGTACTGGCCGCCCTCGAAGTCGTGGACCATCGATGCGATCGCCGCGTTGATCGTGATGCCGCGCGCCTGCTCCTGTTCGTCGTAGTCCATGAAGAGCTGCGTGCCCGCGAGCTCTTCGGAGATCATCCCCGCGCCCGCAATGAGCGAATCGGACAAGGTCGTTTTGCCGTGATCGATGTGTGCCGCGGTGCCGATGTTGCGGATGCGGTCCTTGAGATGGAGCAACGCCTGCGCTCTCTTGATGTTCTCTTCCTTACGTCCCATCGTCCGGACTCCTTGACGTGAACGAGGAATGTCGCAGAAGACCGAGCCTAATTAAGGCTTCGGTCTGGAGCAGAGCGAATCATCGTGCCGACGACGCGACTCGCTCGAGCTCCTCTTTCTTCGCGATTGCGGAGCTCTGCATGTCGCCTTTCGCCGCCATGAGGATCTCGTCGGCGAGGCACTCTTCGACGGGCTTGCGGTTCTTGAACGTCGCGGACACCGCACCCGTCGTGATGCTGCGCAGGGCGAGGTCGAGCCGTCGGGAGGGGGCGACGTCGACGGCGCGCGGCACGCTGATGCCGCCGAACCGGAGGCGCGTGATCTCCTCGCGGGGCGCGGCTTTCTCGAGGGCGTCGACGAGGATTTGCACCGGGTTCTTCCCGGTCTTCTGGGCGATGATCTCGAACGCGGTGCGCACGACCCGGTAGGACTTCGCCTTCTTCCCGGTGTAATTCTCCGTGCGCATCATGCCGTTGATCAGCCGCTCCACGAGGTTCGACTTGGCCTTGCCGAACGGTTTGTTCGCGTACCGCCCACCCGTGTGCGGGATCACGATCGGCGAGAGATTCATGTACTTCGCGAGGCCTGCGTCGTGCACGACCACCTCGTTCAGGTCGTACTTCTCGAAGAGCTTCATTTCATAGCTGGGCCGTTTCTTGGGTTTCTTCGGCTCGCGCTTCGGCTTCTCGACGACCGGAGCCGGCCCGCCTTCGGCGGGAGCTTCCGGAGGACCTTCGGTCGTCGCCGCGGGTTCGATGGCCGGGGCGGCCTCGGGCGGCGGAGGCGGGGCCTCGGGAGGCGGCGGTGGCGGTGTCTCCGGAGGAGGCGTCGGCTCGGGTTCCATACCCCTACCTCACGGGTTTCTCTTTCCGGCCGCGCACGAGTTCGTCGAGCGATACTCCGTTGACCTGGATCACCTTGTACCGCACCCCCGGGATGTCCCCGTACGATCGGCCCATGCGTCCGCCGATCCCTTCGACGAGGACCTCGTCGTGCTCGTCGATGAAGTTGATCGCGCCGTCGCCGACCGCGAAGGCGGTGATCTGCCGGCCGTTCTTGATCAGCTGGACCTTCACGCATTTCCGCAGCGCGGAGTTCGGCTGCTTCGCCTCGATCGCGACCTTCTCGAGGACGATGCCCTTCGCCTGCGGCGATCCCTCGAGCGGGTCCGATTTCTGCTTGAGGTGCTGCACGCGCCTCTTGTAGTACCGGTCGGACCAGCGTCTCGTCTGTCGTTCGTTCTTGAGCTTGCGCGCTGCGAAGAGGCCGCGGGCCAAGGAGGTTCCTCGGAAGGTGCGCTCTAAAATCCATGTGCTATATAAGGGTGGCGACCTGCGACCTCACGCGTTCGCGGGGACGGAGATCGCGCGTTGGCAATACGGGCAGGTGACGCGTTCCTCCGGGAAGTACCATGTGTCCACGTTCCCGCCGCAATGGGGACACTGCCCGACGAAATGCTCCTGCTTCACCGCCTCTTCGAGGACGAACTCATCGGTCGTGCGGTCGATCGCGCCTTTCACGAACCCCTTCGCGAGCGCCTTGCCGAGCAGCCTTTCCGTCTCGTAGCGCGTCTTGCCGATCCGTTGCGCCATGAGGTCCATCTTGACGCGGCGCTGGGACTTGACCCACTCCGCGAACTCGAGGACCGCTCGCTCGCGCCGCCACTGGAGGATTCCGATCGTGAGCGCGATGACGCCCGGGATGAACGTCACCGGGCCACAGAGGTACAGGAAGAGCGGGATGTCCCAGAGGAACACGAGGAAGAAGAGGCCGAAGAACAGCGCGAATCCGCCCATCGCGAAGTAGGCGATCGGGTCGAGGTCCAGGAGGCTCGAGCTGCTCGACGCCACGTCCGTGCGACGAGGCCGTGGGTACTTCAATCCGGCGATGTCAGAATCACGCGAACGCATGCGGACCGGGTCAACGTTTTCCCGGTGGCACGACGGTCTCCGGGCCCATGGGGGTCCGCGGGAATTTCAGCGGCTCGCGGATGAACAACACGCCGACGCCGGAAATGCCGATGAGGCCGAGGGCGATCACCGCGAACGCGAGCGGTCCGAGCGCCTGCGTGAGAGCGCCACCGAGGACGGGTCCGACGATGAGCCCGGATCCGAAGATGACGGAGTAGATTCCGAACGCGGTGCCCGTGACGGAATGGCCGACGACGTCCCCTAGGTACGCGAGCGCGGCGGGAGGGAACGTCCCGGCGCCCGCCGCGAGGATTGCGATCAGAGGCCACCTCGATACGAGCTGCGCCGTGTCCGCGCCGCCGCCGGGCCGCGCCGCGAGCGCCAGGAGGATCGCGAGGCCGCCGAAGCACGCGAGGCCGAGCCCCATGAACGGACGGCGCAGCCGCACTCGGTCGGAGAGCCTACCACTCACCGCCAAAGAGGCCCCCAGGGGAATCCCCAGGGACGCCACGATGATGAGCAGCTGGGTCGTCGTCGCCGAACCCTCGCTCCCGGCCCCGAGAAGGTTGTCGGTGAAGGTGATGACGTAGCCGTACAGGGCGACCACGGGGACGTAGACCGGAAGGAGCCGCTGGATGTCCCGGTTCCGGAGGACGGTCCGCAGGAGCTCGAGGGTCCCGCGCTGCGTCTCCGGCGTGAAGGGGGTCTCCCGGACGAGGAACTGGACCATGACGACGCTCACGGTGACGCCGATGCCGCCGACCGCGAGGACGGTCGCATCCGAGATCCCGAACGCGTTCAGGGCGAGGAAGGCCGCGCCGAAGCCCCCGACGAGGCCGCCGAACGTCACGAGGTCGAAGAACGCCATGAGCTGCGCGCGGTTCGCGACGAGAAACGGCTGCACCCCCGTGGGGACGACCGAACTGATGCTCGGGATGAACAGGAACACGGCCGCGGCGGTCACGAGATGCGCGAAGACGAGGATCCGCTTCCTCCCGACCCGGTCGCACAGCGTGCCCAGATAGCCGACCGTCGCGATTTCCGCGAGCGGGTACACGGCGAAGAGGAGGCCCCGCCCCAACGCGTCGAGGGTCCGGGCGCTCACGTCTTGCATCACCGCGACTCCCGCGAATGCCGCGGCCCGCATGATGAACGTCGCGAAGTAGAGAAAAGCGAGATTTCGGACGTCCGCGGGGCCGAGGCCAAAGAACCTCGCCAAGGTGCGGCTCAGGAAATCCGCCACGGCGTCCTCACGATTCCGTCGACGCAGACGCCTCCTTGCGTTATAGGTTTACGGTCCCCTCGGATGTCGGGGAAGGCCCCGCGGCCGGCCGAGATGAACTATGCGGAACGAGATTCACGGAGAAATTCTTAAGTAAGGCGAGGTCGCCTTGGCTGCCGAATAGGAGGCATCTCCCTGTTCTGCAATCAGTGCGGCGGACGTCTCGCGGACGGATCGGTATTCTGCAACTTGTGCGGCGCCAAGCAAGGCGTCGTCGCCCCGGCTCCGACGGCCCCCGGCGTGCCCCCGGCACCCGTGGCCCCCGGCTACCCGGGCGGCCCGGCTCCGATGGGCCAGGCCTACAACCCGAACGTCGCCGTCCAGCCGACGGTGGCCCCCCCGATGCCGCAGAGCCTGAAGTGCAGTTCGTGCGGCGGACCGATGAAGCCGTCCGGCGGCCTGGCGCTCGTCGTGTGCGAGTACTGCGGCGCCGTGACGACGATGGGCGCAGGCGGCGCGGCGGAGATCATCCAGAAGCACTTCATGCTCGACAGCCGCATCTCGAACGAGCAGGCGCTCGACGCGGGCGGGAAGTGGCTGAACAAGGGCGTCTTCCGCCGCAAGGTGGCAGAGCGCTCCGAGCTCGGCACCGTCACGCTGAAGTACGTGCCCTACTGGGTCGTCCCGACGTCGGTCGTGGCGGACTTCCAGGGGACGAAGAACGTCGGCGGGGGCGCCGGCGTCGGGATGATGGCCCACGGCGACAGCGGCGCGAAGAAGGCCGCGGGCGCCGCGTTGTTCGCCCTCACGATCGCGGCCGCCGCCGCGGGTTCGCAGAACCGCAACCAGCCGGTCAACACGCAGCCGCAGGTCGTCCGCGTCCGGGACCCGATACAGATGCAGCACAACATCCCGGTCGTCGCGGTCCGGGGGTACTCGAAGTACCAGCCCGACGACGGCTTCCAGTTCCAGCTGCAGAACAAGCTGAACTTCGACAAGCGCTCGACCGGTGGCGTGGACGTGCAAGGCGGGGACGTCGGCGAGCCGGAGGCGAAGGCGCAGGCGCAGGCGCTCGCGCACAAGTTCATCGAGAAGGAGGCGAAGAAGCGCGTCGACACGCTCGAGTCAATCCAGGTCTACCCGACGACGTACGACGGCGAGCTGCTGCACGCCCCCGTCTGGTTCATGGAGTACGCCCATAAGGGCAAGGCGATGTTCATCCTCATCGACGGGCACTCCGGCCAGGTGATGGACGGCGAGCGGCCGACCTTCGCGCTCTGGTGAGTCGCGGGAGACCCGCGGAGTTCCATCCATACCCCTAAATACATACGCATGAACCTATACGCAAGGACGTATTGCGCAAAACCGCCGGGAGAACCACACCATGCCCGACATCCGTGACCGCGTCGAACAAGACCGAGGACTCCTGAAGAAGATCCAGCTCGTCATCCCTGGCTACGCCGGGTACCGACGCCGCGAGGACATCCGCGCGGCGGACAACCTGCTGCGCATCCAGTTCGCGAACCAGCTCAAGGGCGTCCGCGGGGACCTCGAGGACATCCGCGACGGCATGGCGATGGACGGCAAGGTCCAGGGCCTGCAGTCGATCGGGAACGCGATCTTCACGATCGAGGGCCTCGAGGCGAAGATCCGCCACGCGGAGGGCGGGTACTCCGGCCTCAGCTCGACGATCCGGATCGAGGAGACGGAGCTCGACCGGCTGTACGAATACGACTACGCGATGCTCGATTCCCTCGACAAGGCCGCGGCGGTCGTCCCGATGATCCGGGACGCGAGCGACCCGAAGAGCTTCGAGGCGGCCGTGAAAGGCCTCCGCGAGGCGATCGCCGCGTTCGAGTCGGCGTGGAAGACCCGGACCAATGCGGTCACGGGCATCCAGGTGAGGTGAGACGATGATCCCGATTGCATTCTTCTTTGGCGGCGGGCGGCGAACGGACCAGACGGCGGGCCGGACGGAAGGCTTCACCGGCAGCATGACGATCGCCTGGGACGACCAGTTCAAGCGACAGAACATCATGTGGAAGGTCCCCCGCAACATCCGCATGAACGACAACATCGTCGTGCGGGAGGACGAGATCGGGGTGTTCTATCGGGACGGCAAGGTCCTCGCCTACCTCGACCGGCCGGACCGGTACGCGCTCACGTCGCAGAACGCGCCGATCCTCGGCAACCTGATCAAGGCCCTCTCCGGCGTCGTGCAGCGGGCGGAGGTCTACTACCTCCAGAAGCGCATCTTCGACGGCAAGTTCGGGACGCAGGACGCGTTCCTGTTCCAGGACCCCGACTTCGACATGGTCCAGCTGCGCGCCTTCGGGGACTTCCGGTACCGGATCAAGGACCCGGAGACGTTCATCAACCAGTTCGTCGGCACGTTCGGCGCCGCGACCTCGGCGGACGTCGAGGAGCGCATCAAGCAGGAACTCGTGAAGCAGCTGAACGTCACGCTGGGCAAAATGAAGGCGAACGGCCTGAAGGTCGTCGATTTCGCGGCGAGCCTGAACGACATCGAGCAAGGCACCCTCGCGAACTCGAAGCCGCACTTCGTGACCCTCG
>VBMM01000154.1 GCA_005878415.1 Methanobacteriota archaeon | reverse complement strand
ACGGCGCGAGCCGGACGAGGATCCTGTTCAAACACATCATGCCGCGACTCCTCCCGTACACCTTCGCGCTGATCACCCTGGCCGTTCCGAGCTTCATCTTCCTCGAAGCTTCTCTCTCCTTCCTCGGCCTCGGAGATCCGCTGCTGCCCACGTGGGGCAGTATCCTTGGAGATGCGTACAGCGGGAGCGCTCCGTTCCGGGGTTTCTGGTGGTGGATCGCGTTCCCGGCCGGCGGGATTGTCTTTGCGACCGTGGCGTTCGCGCTCCTCGGGTACTCGTTCGACAAGGTACTGAACCCGCGCCTCCGCGAGGAGTAGGGAGCCATCACGTGCGCATTTTGAGTGTACAGGAGTTATTCCTTCATTATCGCACGCGGAAGGGGACCGTACACGCGGTGGACGGCATCTCATTCGATCTGGAAAGAGGCCAGACCCTCGCCATCGTGGGCGAGAGCGGGTGCGGGAAGACGTCGACAGCCTCCGCGATCCTCCGGATGCTGCCCCGAAACGTTGCGAAGTACGAGGGCCGCGTGGAGTTCGACGGGAAGGACTTGATGACACTCAACAACGAGGATTTCCGTACCCAGGTTCGATGGCGCGCTGTTTCGATTGTTTTTCAAGGAGCCATGAACGCCCTCAGCCCGATGATTCCGGTGGGCCGGCAGGTCGCTGAGCCGCTGATGCTCCATTTGGACATGGACAAGGAGGAAGCCCGCGCGAAAACCGAGGAAGCGATGGAGAGCGTGGGCTTGCCCCGGTATACGGTGGACCGCTATGCGCATGAGCTGAGCGGCGGGATGAAGCAGAGGGTCGTCATCGCGATGGCGCTCGTCATGAGACCTTCGCTCGTGATCCTGGACGAGCCAACGTCGGCCCTGGACGTCATGACTCAGGCGAACATCATGAATCTGCTGAAACAGCTGAAGGAAGAACAAGGGTTGTCGTACATCTTCATCACCCACGACCTCGGCCTCTCCTCGGAGCTCGCCGACTGGGTCGGAATCATGTACGCCGGGCAGCTCGTCGAAGTCGGTCCGGCGGAAACCGTCTTCCCGAAGCCGACGCATCCCTACACTCAGAAGCTCCTCAGTAGCGTCCCCCGGCTGAAGAGCGAGGAGAAGCCCGATTCCATCCCCGGCACCCCGCCGGATCTTACGTCGCCTCCGAAAGGCTGTCGGTTCCACCCGCGGTGTCCGTTCGTGTTCGAGAAGTGCAAGTCGTTCGAGCCGCCGTTCTTCGGCCAAACGGACCGTTCGGCCTGCTGGCTGCTCGAGGCCGGAGGATGACTCCGTGGAAGTAGCCAGCCCGGGGACGCCGGAGGTCCCGCCGATGTACATCCCCGGGGGTGCGGAGGACGCCGTCCTGATCCTCGATCGTCTCGAGACGCATTTCAAGGTCCGGACGAAACCGTTCGCTCGCCCGTTGAGCGTACACGCGGTCGACGACGTGTCGCTCGCGATTCGCAAAGGAGAAACCGTGGCGGTCGTCGGAGAGAGCGGAAGTGGGAAAACGACGTTGGGCCGCACCGCGGTACGACTCATCGAACCCACAGGCGGCCGCGTGCTGTACGACGGTCAGGACATCACGCATACGAAGATGAAGAACCTGATGTGGCTGCGGCGGAAGACGCAGATCGTCCCGCAGGACCCGTACGCAAGCGTCAACCCCGCGTTTACGGTCTTCAAGATCCTCGAAGAGCCTCTAATCGTCCACCACGAGGGCACGACCGAGGAGCGCGAGGACCGGGTGCACAAGGCGCTGGAGTCCGTGAAGCTCATCCCTCCGGACATCTTCGAGCGGAAATTCGCGCACATGCTGAGCGGTGGCCAACGGCAACGGGTCGCCGTCGCGCGGGCGATGATCCTGGATCCGGAACTCATCATCGCGGACGAACCCGTCTCGATGCTCGACGCGTCGGTACGCGTCTCCATTCTGGACCTCCTCCGGCAAATTCAGACGGACCGTCGGGTCGCCTTCTTGTACATCACCCACGACCTCGCGACGGCCCGCCACTTCGCGAACCGGATTGCGGTCATGTACGCCGGGAAACTCGCGGAACTTGGGCCCGTCGGCTCCGTGTTGGCGGAGCCGCTCCACCCGTACACCCAGGCCCTGATGGCCGCGATCCCGGACCCGGACCCGGAGAATCGGTTCCGCAAAATTGCCGCCTTGCCGGGCGAACCTCCCAGTCTCGTCAGCCCGCCATCCGGCTGTCGCTTCCATCCGCGCTGTCCAATCGCGAGGCAGGGCCTTTGCGAGGTGGAGGTGCCGGCGTTGCGCGAACTCCGGCCGGGGCATTTCGTCGCATGTCACCTCGCCGTCTAGTTGCCTGAATCCGGGCCGCGCGCTGCCTCCGTGGACGTCGTGCCTCCCCGGAACGGTCGCAGACACTTCCGGACGTTTGACGAGGAGCCGCGTCGGCGAGTGCAATGCGGCACACATCGGCCGAATCTGGCCCACGCGCTAGCTTGAGAGGTACGCGAAAATGCTCTCTTTCGCCCGAGCTGTACCCTCGCGGGTTCGAGAAATGTACGGACGCTCCGGTCGGTTCGAAGATTGTTTGCGTTCGGAACAATCTTTATATCGTCACACCAGGTTCCCGCCGATTGGGTTCGGGCGCGGAGGTTCTGCGTTCGAATACTAATGAGAGGGAGGAAGAGCGATGCATAAAATTGTCGTAGTCTTCTTGGCAATTGCAATGCTAGCGGGAGCATTCGTGGCTTTGGGCCGCCCCGCGGCTGCGCAAACGCGCATGGGAGGCTTCGCCGACGAGCTCGTGTTCTTCGAACAGTCGAACACGCAGCAAGCGGTGTCCGATGTGTCCGCAGGGACGAATATGCAACTATACATGTTCAACCTGCGAAGCATCGCGGACATCAACGCGGCGTTAGCCGATCCGAACATCAAGACGGTCATCACACCGGGCAGCGTCGATGATATGTTCATCAACCCGGTGCAAAACGATGCGTCGGTGGGCGGGTTCAACCCATTCGCGATTCGCGAGGTCCGCGAGGCGATGCACTGGTTGATTGATCGTGACTACATCGTGGAGCAGGTTTTCGGGGGACATGCGGTGACGTACACAGCACCGTATCACCCGCTGCAGCCCGACTATCTCCGCGACATCGTGTTCAACCAGGCGCTTGATCGACAGTACTCATACGATCCGGCGAAGGCACGCCAGGTGATCTTCGCGGCGCTGGGTGCAGTCAGCGGGATGGCATTCGCGGCCGACGGCAAGTGGTACTATCAAGGCGCGCCGCTCACCGTCGTCTTCATCATCCCCGTGGAGGACCGACGTCTCGACATCGGGAACTATGTCGCCGATCAGCTCGAGACCCTCGGAATCACCGTGGACCGCCAGTACAAGCCCGCGAGCGCGGCGTTCAACATCGTGTATTTCGGGCCGCCGAACTTGGGCTTCTGGCACATCTACACGGAAGGTTTCGGATTCACGGCATTGAGCGCGTGGCAGGACAACTTCATCGCGACGCTCGGGTGGACCGCGGACAGCGGCGACGCGATCTGGGACTTCTACACGCCTTCGGCGATTCTCGTCGACTCCGCTCGCCGACTTGAGTTCGGCCAGTACGCCGATCTTGCGGAGCGGCAGTCGTTGATCCGAACCGCAGAAACTGAGGCGATGAAGGATCCCGTCCGGCTGATGGTGGTGGCGGAGCAGGCCGTGTTCATCAGCAACAAGAACATCGCCGGCTACGTGTACGATCTCTCCGGAGGCCCGTGGACCCTATACTCGGCTCGGACCGCGCGATACACGTCCGGGGCGGGAGGCACCATCCGGATTGGCCAGCCGGTCCACTGTAACTCCCAGTGGAACCCGTACCGAGGGTTCTCGTGGCTCTACGATGAGACGCAAAGGCTACGCCTTCCCGCCGCTCAGCGTCCCGACCGATGCGGTCTGGTATAACGTCTCGGCCAACGCGTTCCAGCCTGTCGGGTCCGGCATCACGGCCGTGAGCAAGATCACGTGGGACTACACGTTCGGTCCGTGGCACGATGGCCAAGCGATGTCGATGAACGACGTCTGGTACGAGCTGATGAATGTGTTCCGCCGATTCTCCTCGGTAACCTGGGGCACCCTCGCGAACCCATTCAACGGGACAACGTATTCGATCGGCGATATCGGCAGGCACGACCGGCGAGCAGACTCGGCTGCGGCGGTGACGTTCTTGAGCTTGTTCAAGGGCGCCCGGCAGGTCGATGCGACCCATATGGAGATCTACCTCGACTTCTGGCACGTCGATAACGGCGAGATTGCAGCCATCGGCGACATCTTCCCGACAACCCCGTGGGAGATTGGGGAGCTGATGGCGAAGGGAGTCCTCGCCGACGTGACGGCGTACCACGCGACGACCGCTCAGACCCAGTTGAAGCAGCTGCTCGACTTGATTCGCGGAGCTTCGCTGCCGATCCTCGCGTCGGACCTGCAGTCCCTGAAGACGGCGAACGAGGTCCCAACGGGCATGACCGCCCAAATCACAGCGGCGGAAGCGACGGCACGGTGGGCCGCCCTCGAGACGTTCTCGACGACCACAACGACGGTCACCGGTCAATCCGGCTATACCGGCGGGCACTTCTACGACTCGAACGGCCCGTACTGGCTGAAGACCGTGGACGTCACCTCGAAGCAGGATACGATGGATCGCTTCGTGAATTACCCGTTCGCGGACGACAAGTGGGACTCGGCGCTCGTGCCGAAAGTGCCTGCGGTACAGCTTGGGGCAATCCCCGAGGTTGTTCCGGGCCTCCCGGTGACGATCCCGCTATCGGCGACGCTCTTCGGGGCTCCGTACGACAACGTGGACCTCAGCTACCTGATCACGAACCCGGCGACAGGCGCGGTCCTGTTCCAGGGCTCGCCGGCTCGGTTGGCCACGGGTTCGTACCAGATCGCCCTGAACGCCGACGAAACGGCGGCGATCCTGCCCGGGACCTACAACGTCCAGGCGATCGGCGTGGGCCGTGAGGCCGCGATCCCGGTCGTCGACACGAAGAGCTTCCTCGCGATTCCGACGTTGGCGTACTTCGAGCTCCAGCTTGGGCTGACCAAAGCGGACCTCCAGACCCAAATCAACCAGGCCAACGCGGCCGCGGCCTCTGCGAATGCAGCGGCACTCGCGGCGGCGGACCAGGCGAGGTCGCTCTCGAACCTGCTGACGATCGCCGTGGCGGTCGCAATCGTCGCGATTGCGATCAGCGTCGTGAGCGTAGTCATGGCGATGCGCCGGGGCGCGGGCATGAGGCCGAAGATGCCCGAGGAACCGCCGAAGGAAAGCGAAGAGATCTAGGCCGGCCATTGAGGCGTGCCTTCGGGCACGCCCCCTTTACCTTTTCTGTTCCGTCCTTGGATGAGCATCCAGCCGCGCTACCGCCCGCCGGAACGACCACAACATGATCGCCGTTGGTCCGCCAACGAGCAAGGGGAGCGCCGGAACGACGAGGTACGCCTGCGTCGCTTGCACGGAGTAGAGGTTCGCGACGATCTGGTACGCCTCCGTCGAGAACCCCCGATTCTCGACGACGAGTCCTTCGAGTTGATACTGGAAGCTCGCGTTGCGGTTGTCGCACGTGAGCTGCGGATTCGGAAGCTCCCCCGTTGCGATGTACCGATCCCACTGGAAGTGGTCGAGGGCGGTCACGAACACGGTGCAGTTCCCGACGTCGAGATGCAACTCCGTGAGCCCGAGCTCGACCGGGAAGGAGACGTTCAACCGGTCCCCCGACGGCACCGAACCCTGCAGGGTCTGGCTCCGCACGAACTCGATATCGGGAACGATCGCGAGGGCGGCGAGGACGAGGCCGGTCACCGTTGCAACCACGGCAAGCGCGACGAACAGAAGGGCACGCGGCCCGGCCAACGGGATCGTCCACTTTCGGTTGCCGGATTCCTCGGACGCCATTCGAACCGTTCCTCCCTTTTTGGGCCGTTCCGCCGACCAGACCACATGCAATCGCGATCGCCTATTTGGGGTTCACTTGGGGCGCGTGAATTTCACCGCCGAGAACGAGAGACTTTCTTAGGTCCGTCCGAATACCTGCCCGTGGAC
>VBMM01000153.1 GCA_005878415.1 Methanobacteriota archaeon | reverse complement strand
TCGTAATACCAGTCGAGTAGTGGCGGGGCGAGGGCGACCAGGAGCGGGGTGATGCTCCACGCGAGGGGCATCGGCCGGTTGCCGCGCTCCGGCTCCGACCAGAGCTCCCGCATCCGCCCCGAGACGAAGTCCACGTTGTCCCCGTCCGGCACCGCGAGGACGACATACGTCTTGTCCTCGAGGACCGGCGACGGCGCGGACGACGGGACTTGGCCATCTGCACGAACGCGTTCTCTTCCGTCAGCGTCGGGCTGTCGAACCAACCCAGGATCGGGATGCCACGAGGGCTCGCGCGCAGGACGCGCATCGTCGCGGCGGTCTCGGCCGGCGTCGCGAGCGCCCCTTGCGGCTCGTAGAACACGAACGTGCGGGTCGCGATGAGGTAGTCCCGAATCGCCCAGCGGTCCGGCGGCAGGATCGCGAGGAGGCTCGGCGACGAACCGGGGAGGAGCTCGCGGAGGGCGCGGTCCGTCGCGGCGATCGGCCCGAGCGGCGCCCAGTCGCTCGTCGCATAGTCGAATGTGATCGGGAGGTTGAAGCGGGCCCGCAGCCATTCGGCAAGATCGGGGCCCACGAGGACCGCCCCTTGTTGCGCGGCCTTCATCGTCGCGACGTTCATCGACTCCGGCCTCGCGGGGTCGTACACCGCAATCCCTGCCGCGCCCGGGAGGTAGGCCGAGATGGCATCGTCGATCGTCATGTTGTCGAACGAGGGACCGTACTTCGACACGAGGAACGAGAGCATCGAGGACGCGTTCGATGCCTCGTCATGCAGGTCGAGGTAGAGGTGCGCTCCGGTTCGGCTCGCCAGTCCCTGCAAGGATGCGAGGAGGAGGCGCGTCGAGAGATTCGTGCTCGGTCCCACCGGGATGACGTGCAGATTCGCTCCGGCGGGCAGAGAGGGGAAGGGGCTCGATGTCGACGGCCAGCGGGGCTGGTCGCCCGTGGCGGGCGGCGCCCCCGGCCATAGGACGTTCGTTGCGAGGACCAGGATGAAGAGGCCTGCGACGACCGCGCCGGCGATCTGGCCGGCATAACGCCGCCGGTCCGTCTTCGACACCGAACGCCTCCCAGAACCGCTGCGGGATCCCCCGCCGGGCTCCGCAACGGACCGGGACCGCTATAGCCTTTCCCTCGAGGGCGCCCAGAGCGAAATGAGACGCCCGTACTTTCACGGCCCTCCCCCGGGAGTAGATAGATATCCGCGGCTCCCCAAGAGATAGAGATGCGCGCTTTGGCGTCTACGTCCAATCGTCGAGAGATTCGTTCCTCGGCCGCTCCAATTCGTTCAACGAGGACATCCCCATGGGGCGCGGATCATGCCGTACCCACGAACCCTCACGCTTTAGGACCAGCGGTAGGGCTGGAAACTCCGATTCTCATGGCCGACCTAACATGGAGACCAGCGTCGGCACTCAACCCAGGGGAATGGGTTCTTGGATTCGACGAAAAACCTGATCCCGGCACGTACCGAGGATTCAGGGTGGCAAGAGTTGACGGAATCGCCATCGGCCGTGCCCATGCAATCACCCTCAGGACGGCCTTTGGCGTCGTTACTTGCACTTCTAATTCCCTGTGGTTGGAACGGAATCGGTTCCGACGGGCGGCCGCAATAGGTTCGCTGCGACTGGCAACGGTGCCAGCGTCTCCGCCTGCTTTCGAACCTGCGTACAAGATGGGCTATCTGCGAGGCGCAATGGCCGGGGATGGATCTTTCAGCTGGGGCCCGTCGCAGACCCGTGCTCTCCTAAGAGTTTGCGACGCCTTGTTCGCCGCGCGCTTCGCTCGGTTCGGAGAGAATCTTGGTTTCGATGGCTTTCGCGAGTTCGTCTACAGCACCGGACCCGGAACGCGATCCCTATATGGCGTCCGGACCAGTCGCGTAAAGGAGGTTTCCCTCCTCGACCCGTACGCAGAACTGAATCCTTCGTCAGAGTACATGAGGGGGTGGCTAGCGGGCGCATTCGACGCGGAGGGCTCGAACGGTGGGGGCGCGTTCCTCCGAATTCACCAGAGGATCTCAAATCGCCGCTTTTGGGACGCAGCAACGCATTTCCTCGCAGCCCTCCGCGTACCCTATGTTGTCGAGCTTAGCAGCCGTTGCCACACCGGAGGGGGCGAGAGAATGGGATCCTTGCGGATCGGCAGAGCAACCAATCAGCTGAGGTTCATCGCAATGACACAACCCGTGCTCACTCGAAAGTGGGTACATCTCCTCCATACCAAAATCAAGGGCGCTGTCCAGGCTGCTCCGGTCGTGTCAAGACAGGAAGCGTTAGTTCGGACGGTAATTAGCATCCGGACCAGTGCGGGAACACTCGTTCAGGGAGGCTTCCTCTCGCACGACTGCACGGCAGTTCCGCCATAATCAAGAGGAGCTGAGCACGGATGCCCATGTGCCCTCAAGCCCTGTCGATGGGGAGCGGCCTTCCAGAATCGATGGACGACCTCCTGGGTGTGCGCGTGCCACCGCCGCGCGAAGGCTTCGTGATTCGGGAGACTACGATTGACTCCGCCCTCCGAAAGAAACCGCTCCCCGGGCTCGACTATTCCTTCAACCCGTACATCGGTTGCTACCATGGGTGCGTGTTCTGCGTTGTTCCCCGTCTGATGAGGATGGATCGCGCGGCGTGGGGCGCCTCCGTCATCGTGAAGCGGAACGCCGCGCCGGTCCTGGCACGCGAGGTCCGTAAGCTCCCCCGCGGCCTTGTCGCGATCTCGACCGCCACCGATCCGTATCAGTTCGTCGAGGGGAAGTACCGCGGCATGTCGGTCCCAACGCTCGACGACCGCGCGCGGGCCCTCCTCGAACCGTGGGCCCCGCCGATCGAAGCGCGGCTGCGGTGTCTCCGGACCCTCGCGGATGCGGGCCTCGCGACGTTCGTGAGCTTCTCCCCTGGATACCCGCCCACCGGCGGTTGGACCGCGTCGACGGTCGCGGACACGTTCCAAGAACTCGGCATCCGGAAGGGATTCTCGCGACTCCTGGATCCGCGGTGGGGCGCGCGTGACGCGATGATCGGGCGTCTAGCGGGGTCGGACCTGGAGGCAGAGCTCACTCGCTTCACGGATCGAGAGACGATGGTCCCGTTCATCGGGGCCGTCGCCCGGGAGTGCCGGGACCGCGGCATCGTGTTCCGGACGGACCCGGAAGACGCCTCGCGCAGGACGACCAGCGAGTAGGCTGGAAGGCATCGCCGTTCGAATCGCCCCTCCCCGAGTGAGGGATGTCGCGAGAGCGTGTGCAAGGAGTTGTCCTCGGCAATGAACTGTCGAGAGATCGATGCCGAGGAGACTGGCCGTCTCATTGGACCCGTTGCGTCGTCCCGACCCGATCCCTCCTATGGACGCAATCGGCCACTCCTTCGTACGGCCCTGCGGGAGCGGGGCGACGGGAGGACGATTCCGATCACCAAGAGCCCGACGCCGACCGCCGCGACGAGAAGCGCGAGGTCCGTCATCACGGCGGGCACGGGGAGGCTCGCGGATCGCAGGAGAACGTACGCGATGAGCATCAGGCACAGTGTGGCCGCGCCGCCTCCGACGAGATCCTTTCGCATCCGCCGCCGTTTCGTCGCATCCGTGGGAGCGGGCTTAACGGTTTGCCGCAAACGCGGCCCCGCCTTGCAACAGAGGACATGCGGCCAGAGAAGGACAGTGCTCCCAACGGGATCTCAACGCAGGTTGGGGTCTTACTCTGTGCGAGCTGCTTCCGTCAGATACTCTTGCGGGCGCTTCGCGTACCTCGGAAGACGCTTCATCTCCCGGGCTTGATTCGGAGGGTTCGTGCCAGTCTACCCGTTACTACCTCGCGGGCCGGAAAGCATAATTCGGTTGTCGCGTATTCGGCAACGGGGTGAGAGGGATCGCGACGACGCCGTGTCCGGTGTGCGGTGGACCGCTGGCCTGGAATGCGCAGAATAATCAGTGGTGGTGTGGCAACGAACGGAAGTACTATCCGCCGGGCGGGCCGCCCGCGACGGGGACGACCTCAGCGAGTCCGTCCTCCGCCCAGGCCGCGATGGCCGCCTCGGCCCAGCCCGTTCCAGCCCTGTGGACGCAGAACTTCTACCGAATTCGAAAGAAAGTCCTGGCGATCGCGGGCCAGTACTGGATCGAAGACCAGGCACGCAACCAGCTCGCGTACAGCAAGCAGAAGCTGCTCCGCCTCAAAGAAGACATCCGGGTCTACTCGGACGAGACCATGGCGCAGGAGCTGTTCCAGATCCGGCAGACCCAAATCCTCGACATCTGGGGGACGTTCGCGATCGTGGACTCCTCGACGAACGCGATCCTCGGCTACATCCGCCGCAGGGCCCTCTCGTCCTCGCTCGTCGCGGACCAGTGGGAAATGCGGGACCCGTACAACAACCTGGTCGGGGAGATCAAGGAGTCGACGGGCCGCGGCCTCGCGCGGAAATACGTCCCGGGAGGCGGGCTCATTCCCGAGAAACTCACGATGACCCTCGGCGGGCAGCCGATCGCAACGATCAACCAGCAGTTCAAGATCATCGGCGACATCTGGGAGATCCAGTGTCTGAACGTGCCTTCGACGTTTGACCGGCGCGTCTTCCTCGGGGGCGTGCTCCTGATGGGGATGATCGAGCGCGCGAGGAAGTGACGGCAAGCAATCGCATCCGAGGGGAGCCGACTCCCATGACATCGGTCCGGATCCAAGCCCTCGAGTCCACAAGTTAAGACTATGTACCCCTCGGGCGTGCGACCGAAGCGAGGGAGAACACGATGAAAGCGATCGTCCAAACCGCGTACGGCTCGCCGGATGTATTCGAACTCCGAGACATCGAGAAGCCGTTGGTCGATGACGACGGCGTGTTGGTACGGGTTCGAGCGGCTTCCGTCAATGCCCTTGACTGGCACCTCATGCGCGGCACACCGTCGATCATCCGCCTGACGACCGGGCTGCGCAGACCCAAGAGCCCCGTCCCGGGCGTCGATGTGGCGGGGCACGTCGAGTCTGTCGGCCGGAACGTGAAGCGCCTTCAACCCGGCGATGAGGTGTTCGGCATGCGCAGCGGCGCCTTTGCCGAATACGTGTGCGGGAAAGAGAGCAACTTTGTGCCGAAACCGGAACGCCTGACGTTCGAGCAGGCCGCGGCGATCCCCGTCGCGGCCGAGACCGCCCTGCAAGGCCTTCGGGACAAGGGACAGATTCAGCCCGGGCAGAAGGTCCTGATCAACGGCGCGTCGGGGGGCGTGGGTACTTTCGCGGTGCAAGTCGCCAAGTCGTTCGGGGCGGACGTGACCGGCGTCTGCAGCCCGAGGAACGTGGACATGGTCCGATCGATCGGTGCGGACCGGGTCATCGACTACACCCGGGAAGATTTCACCCGAGACGGGCAGCACTATGACTTGATCTTCGACGTCGCATGGAGTCATCCGTTGTCCGATTGCAGGCGATTGCTCAACCCGAACGGGACTCTTGTGCTGGCCGGACAATCGAGCCGGGAGAAGCCATCCGTACTTCCCTTCCTGCTAACCCCTGTGGGGTCGCGCTTACTGGGGCGAAAGCAGTTTACGTTCATCGCGAAACACAGCAACGCGGATCTGCTCGCAGTGAACGAACTCGTTGATGCCGGGAAGGTCACGCCGGTCATCGACCGGTCCTTTCCGTTGCGCGAGGTTCCCGAGGCGATCCGGTATCTCGGAGAGGGACACCCTCGAGCGAAGGTCGTCATCAGCGTGTCTTAGAAGGCCTATTAGCGCGGATCTGTTGAGGGTCTGGAATCGTGGACCCCGAAACGGACGAGCACTTGATGGGCATTCATACGGCGACCCTCTTCAATTGCGACGCAGACGGACGAATCGTATCCTTACGTCGACCGACGAGCCGCCCGGGCGGTCCGCCCCGATTCTTCATGGGACGAAGGCATGATGGGAACGTTTGGCTCTTTCGCCACGACGTTCCCGATGACCTGACACGTAGGCTCGAGGTGCTGTGCCAATCCGAGCCGTCGGCCACGGACCTGATGCCTCCGCCCCGCGTCGCCTCGGCGATTCGAGCCGCACTCCAAGAGCATGGGCCAATCACCCGGGAGTACCGCGGGCCCGCCTATCTGATCCCGGAACGCACTCAAGGGCCCACGGACGCCGTGCTGATTACGAGGGAGAAGGGGCGCATGCTCGAGGCCGGATTTCCGTGGATGCTCCCGCATCTGACGACCGAGGTCGATATCGGACCGGTCACTGCAGCCATCGTAAACGGAAGCGCGGTGTCAATTTGCTACTGCGCTCGTCTTTCTCCCTTGGCCGCCGAAGCAGGCGTTGAGACCTTGGACGCGATGCGGGGCAGGGGCCATGCCACCGCCGCGGTGGCCGCTTGGGCGACCTCCTTGCGCCAGCGGGGCCTCCTCCCTCTTTACAGTACATCATGGGAGAACTTTGCCTCGCAGCGGGTCGCCGAGAAGCTGGGGGCTGTACGCTACGGCGAGGATTGGGAGATCGAGTGAGTTGGAAGGGATTCCAACAATCGCCTACCGGACGCGGGAATCGACCGATCCGAGGACCCACAAGACGCCGGCCTACGGTGCCCGCGCGGCCAAGGCGCCGGTTATGCCGATGACCATCGAGCGACGCGATCCCGGACCGCACGACGTCGAGATTGACATCCTCTTTTGCGGCATCTGTCACAGCGACGTGCACAAGGTGAACGACGACTGGGGGAACACGAACTTTCCGGTCGTGCCAGGCCACGAGATCATCGGTCGAGTCGTATCCCGAAGTGCCGGCGCATCCCGCTTCCGCGAGGGCGACCTCGTCGGCGTGGGCTGCATCGTCGATTCGTGCCGAGCATGCGAGGAATGCCGCGCGGGCCACGAGATGTTCTGCGAGAAGGGTGTCACGTTCACGTTTGACAGCCTGGAGCAAGGCAAAGAGACGTGGACGTACGGAGGGTGCTCGGCGAACATGGTCGTCGACGAACGCTACGTGTTGCGAGTCCCGAAGGGGCTGGACCCCGCGCGCGCCGCACCGCTCATGTGCGCCGGCATCACCACATACTCGCCACTGCGCCAATTCGGATGCAAGGCAGGCGACCAGGTCGCGGTCATGGGCTTGGGCGGTGTTGGACACATGGCCGTCAAGCTCGCAAACTCGATGGGTGCCGACGTCACCGTGCTCAGCACGTCGCGCGGCAAGGAGGAGGACGCGGCCCGTTTTGGTGCCAAGCGCTTCGTTGCGACCAACGAGCCTAGCGCGCTCGACGCGATTCAAGGGAAGTTCGATCTCATCGTGGACACGGTCAGCGCGCCGCATGACATCAATGGGCATTTGGCCCTCCTTCGGAACGCTGGCACCATGGTGCTGCTGGGTTTGCCCCCGAATGCCGCCGCTGCTACCCCGATCAGCGCGGGCTCGCTCATCTTCGGGAACAAGCGCCTCGCCGGTTCCAACATCGGCGGGATTTCCGAGACCCAACAGATGCTCGACT
>VBMM01000152.1 GCA_005878415.1 Methanobacteriota archaeon | reverse complement strand
CCCTTCCGTAACGGATCGCTTGATCAAGCCCACGGCCCGCGCCGAGTGCTGCGGATATGTCAGCCCCTTCGCGAACGTCATCGTCTCGTCCCAGAACTTCTCGCGCGGGAAGACGCGGTTCAGGAGGCCCCATTCGAGCGCTTCCTTCGGGGTCAGCATGCGGCCCGTGGCCATGAGATCGATCGCGCGGCTCTTGCCAATCAGCCGCGGGAGCCGCTGCGTGCCGCCGGTGCCCGGTAGGACGCCGAGCGTGACCTCCGGGAGGCCGATCCGCCAGGCACCGTCGGACGCGACCCGCAGATCGGTCGACATCGCGATCTCGAGGCCTCCGCCGACGCAGTGTCCGTCGATCGCGGCGACGAACAGCTTCGGCGTGCTCTCGAGTTTGTTGAGCGTCTCCTGGCAATCCAAGCAGAACATCGCCTTGTAGTCCGGCGTCGAGGTCGCGAGGAGGTTGATGTCCGCGCCCGCCGACCAGATGCCGTCGAGCTTCGACGCGAGCACGCAGACGTCGACGTTGTCATCGAACCGCACGTCGTCCACGACCGCACTGAGGTCTTTCATCAGGTCCGCATCGTACGTGTTCGCTTTCGGCTTGTTCAGCCATGCGATCGCGACGCGGTCTTTCTTCTCCAGGGAGATGTATCTCAGGTCCATCGCACTGCCTCGGGCGTGCCAAGGAGTCGGGTCGTTATAAAAGCTGTCTCTTTCAGCGGGATGCGGCGGGCTGGGGCGCGCCCCATTTCTCGTTGAACAGGAACTCGTCCTTGACGAACTCCCAGTGCCGGCTCGTCATGTATCGCGCGGGCAAGACCGTCCGCAGGTAGTCGACGTAGGCGGCGCGTTCGATTGGCTTACCGTCCTCGACCAAGGGCCGTCCGTGTACGTCGCACGGCAGGTACACGTACCCGACTCCCGCGGCGTCGGACCCGGCGAGACGGTAGTCGCCGAATTCTCGGAGTCCTCGTATCCGGAAGAACCGACGGTCCGGGAGGAACAAGAGATCGTCCTTCGTAAGGCCGTGGACGGTCTCCCCCTCCTCCTGGATCCGGCGGAGAACGGCCTCCGCCTCTTCGCGTGAGCATCGGGCTCTCGCCTGGACGATCGCCAGGTTCGCGTCCTTCACCTTCCCGAGGACCTCGTCGATGTAGATCGCCTGTGCCTCCGCGTTCTTGAGCGTCTTGAAGACGCCTTTCACCAGGTCTCCGCCGAGTTCAGAGCCGAACATCTCGAGCCCGCGGGGATACCACATGTTCAACGTCGCCTGTAGGTCCGCGATCCCGAAGTTCCCGCCATCGAGGGTCGCCGCGACCGCGATCGCCTTCATGAGCGTCTCCCCCGCGGCGAGGTGGTATGACTCCTCGAGGAAGCGCATCCACGGCATCGAGATCGCCATCGGGCCGTACAGGAAGTGGTGCTGCATCTCGAGCTGGAACTTCCCGACGCGGTCGATGAACGACATGAACGTCGCGGAGTCCATGAGGCTCTTGAACTCGATGTTGAAGGCGTCGAGGACATGCTCGCCCGGCTTCATGGCGAAGAGCTCCTCCATCGTCTCCGTCGCCCAGTGGCGGCCCCACCGCGCCTTGTCGAACGTCTCGTCGAGCGTCAGCACGCCGGCCATCTGCATGTGGTGCCGGAGTTCCTCGACGCACACGCGTTTCTTCGAGAACGAGATCGCGTCGAGCCGGTGTCCCGTCGGGTCCGTGCGGTGGATGCCCTCGACGATCTCCTTGTCGAAGCCCGTGAGGGAGCCGCCGTCGAGCTGCTCGTAGACCATCCGGTGCTGCTGGATTGAGCCGAGCTCTGTCGACGCCTGCGCGCGGATGATCTTGAGCGCGGTCATGAACTGAGCGTCGGGCATCTTGTCTGCGGTCCAGAGGCGGTTCGACAGGCTCGCGGTCGCCGACGTCGCCCCCACGACCTTCTGAGCGAACCCGCCGAAGCCGTCGGGTTTCGCCATGATGACGCTCAGACGGGGCATCGGCGTCTCCGGATAGTATCGCGACCAGTTCGGCCGGTCCAGGACCTCCGGCATCTCGGGGAAGTACGTCTCCTGCCAGTGCTTTCCCTCGTCCTGCCACTTCTGCGGGAGGGCCTCGATGCGGAACTGGTCGAGGAACGGCATGCGGATCCGACCGATGCACACGCAGGGGGATGAACCTTTCCGGCGTATCGTGCGCCGCGCGCCGGAGCGTCCGCGCGGGGCGCGTGTTCTCCCGTCGACGAATGTCCAATAGACTATTTCCCACCGGGCCGTCTGGCCGGGTCCGAGGTGGCGAATCGCATGAGGAAAGCGTTCGGCATGATCGCGGCGACCCTCGCGCTGACGCTCATCGCGTCAGTCGCGCTCGCCGTGGCTTTGCCGCCGCAGGCGAATTCGCGAGCCGTCGACGCGACACAGAACACGTCGTCGGGCGCGGATGTCAGCGGTCACCCCAACGCCGAGGTGAACGGCGTCCCGCCGGGCCCGCCCGCCTGGCTGAATGACACCGCCCCGTACGGCCCGCCCGAATGGGTGAACACGTCCCACGGCCCGCCGACATGGGTCACGACGCCGTAAGCGGAACGAGGTTCCGCGCGGCGTCCCTTTCCCCTTTTGCCGTCCTCAGCGGCGCTCGGCGACGGCGATATAATCGCCCGG
>VBMM01000126.1 GCA_005878415.1 Methanobacteriota archaeon | reverse complement strand
ATCCTTTCCTGCCTCCCGGGAATGGGAGGCTGCGACGCCCTGCGGGGCCGAGAGTTGTCCGGATAGCGGGAGGTAAACCGCGAGCGAGGACCGCATCCGGAACGTGCGAGCATGAACATCGATCCGAGTACAACGAAATACCTGATCCAGGCCCGAATGGAGGCCGAAGGGATCGTGGAGAAGCCCGACGTCGTAGGGGCCGTCTTCGGCCAGACGGAAGGGCTGCTAGGAGAAGAACTGGACTTGCGGGACCTGCAGAAGAGCGGACGCATCGGCCGCATCGAGGTCGACGTGCAGAGCAAGAAAGGGCGGAGCGAGGGGACGATCCTCATCCCGTCCTCGCTCGACCAGGTCGAGACGTCGATCTTGGCGGCGGCGCTCGAGACGATCGATCGCGTCGGGCCGTGCAAAGCCTCGATCCGCGTCGACAAGGTCGAGGACGTCCGCGTGACGAAACGCAACAAGATCATCGAACGCGCGCGGTCGCTCCTGAGCCAGATGGTCGAGGAGTCGAAGACGTCCGGCACCGACCTCTTGGACGAGGTCAAGATGAGCGTCCAGGTGTCCGAGATCGTCTCGTTCGGGCCCGAGCGCCTGCCCTCCGGGCCGAACGTCGCGGACAGCGATGCGATCATCATCGTCGAGGGCCGTCAGGACGTCCTGAACCTGCTGCGCTCGGGGATCAAGAACGCGATCGCGGTCGAAGGGACGAACGTCCCGAAGACGATCCAGGAGCTCTCGAAGGAACGCGCCCTCACGGCCTTCGTCGACGGAGACCGCGGCGGCGACCTCATCCTGAAGGAGCTGCTGCAGGTCGCGGAAGTCGACTTCATCGCGCGCGCGCCACGCGGCAAGGAGGTCGAGGAGCTCACGCAGAAACAGATCATGAAGTGCCTGCGGAACAAGATCCCCGCGGACCAGTACGTCGAGATGTACGGCCTCTCGGGCGAGCGGTACAAGCCGGAATCCGAGTTCCCTGAGCCGAAACCGACCGGCGGAGCGCCGGGCCGCTCCGAGGGACGGCCGGAACCGCGGCCGGTCGAGCCGCGGCCGATTGAGGCGCGGCCCATGGAGGCGCCGGCGTTCCGGGAGGAGCGCGCATCCGCGCCTCTCTCGCCGACGACGAAAGCCCTGAACCCGAAGCTCGAGAAGTACCGCGACATGCTCGTGCAGCTCGGTGGCTCGTCGACCGCCCGGCTCCTCGACGATTCGGATATCGTCCTGTCGGAGATCCCGGTGAGGGAGCTCGTCGAGACGCTCAAGACCAAGAAGAACACCCGCGCCGTGGTGTTCGACGGGATCATCACGCAGCGGATCCTCGACATCGCGGCCGAGATGAACATGCACTCCGTCGTCGGGACGAAGATGGGCACGATCACGAAGCAGCCGACCGGCGTCGAGGTCTGGACGCGGAGCGACCTCGCGCCGTAGGTCCGGGGTGGAACGTATCGCGCGGACGAAGCTGCTCGCAGCGGACGAGGGATTCGGCCTCGACGATTTCGAGAGCACGTCGGAGATCTCGATCCCGGACGATCCGCTGAAGCGCGTGGTCGGCCAGGACGAGGCGGTCGCCCTCGCCCGGATCGCGGCGAACCAGCGGCGCCACTTCCTCCTCGTCGGCCCGCCCGGGACGGGCAAGTCGATGATCGCTCAGGCGCTCTCTCTGCACCTCCCGGCCGTCACGGAGGAGATCCGCATCGTCCACAACCCGGAGAACCCGGAACGGCCCCTCGTCGAGGTGAAGCAGCGGGACGAGGTCGTGTCGGAGCGGACCCGCCTCGCCGGCGCGGAAGGCGACCTGATCGACCCGAAGGAGGCGCCGATCAACGTCGCCGAGCGGCTCGGATACAAGTGCGTCCACTGCGGCACGTACTCGTCTCCGACGGACCGGATGTGCCCCAAATGCGGCCGGCCGAAAGCCGCCGCCCAGGGCAACGTCGGGAATCCGTTCGGCGATCTGCTCGGGGGCATCTTCGAGGTGACGTTCGCGCAGATGGGCGGCCGGGACCGCGTCACGACAACGAGGCAGCAGTTCGGCAAGGAGGAGGTCGTCGTCTACGAGCGGGCCGGCGACATGATCCGCGTGCTCGATCAGAAGGCGCTCGAGAAGCGACGCGAGGTGGAGAAAGAGAGCCCGCGCAAGGTCCTCGTGCCCATCACCCGGCGTCCGTTCGTCCTCGCGACGGGGGCGAGCGAGACGGAGCTCCTCGGCGACGTCCGGCACGATCCGTACGGCGGGCACCCCCAGCTCGGGACGCAGCCGTACGACCGCGTCGTGGCGGGCGCGATCCACGAGGCGCACCAGGGCGTCCTGTTCATCGACGAGTTGCCGCAGCTCGGGCACTTGCAACGCTTCATCCTGACGGCGATGCAGGAGAAGCGCTTCCCGATCTCCGGCCGGAATCCGCAGAGCGCCGGGGCGAGCGTGAAGGTCGACATGGTCCCGTGCGATTTCATCTTCGTCGGCGCGTGCAACATCCAGGACCTCCCGCACATCCTCTCGCCGCTCCGATCGCGCATCACCGGCGCGGGGTACGAGGTCCTCGTCGAGACGACGATGCCCGACACCGACGCCAACCGGGCGAAGCTCGCCCAGTTCGTCGCCCAGGAGATCATGGTCGACAAGCGAATCCCGCCGGCGTCCCGCGACGCCGTGGGGGTCGTCGTCGAGGAGGCGCGTCGCCGCGCGAAGACCCTCGACAACAAGGACAAGGGCCTGAGCCTGCGCCTGCGGGAGCTGGGCGGCCTCATCCGGTCCGCGGGGGATATCGCGGTGACCGAAGAGGCGAAGAGGATCGAGGCGGACCATGTCCGGCGCGCGGTGAAGGTCTCGCGATCGATCGAAGACCAGATCCGCGAGCGCTACGGCTCGTACTCGGCCGGCGTCGGAACGGACCTGTCATCCGCGCAGCGGGAAGCGTCCCCGTACCACTACTGGAACGAGCACAAGGCCGACGACGTCCAGGGGTACCAGTGAGTCGGGCGCGGCTCACAGGTGCTTGAGCATCTTGTAGCCGTCCTCGCCGTCGGTATAGAAACGCGGCAAGGCACCGGCGATCTCGAACCCGTATCGTTTGTAGAACGCGATCGCCTCCGCGTTCGACACGCGGACCTCCAGCTCGATCCGCTTCAGGCCGCGCATCGCGCACGCTTGCAGGAAGGCGTTCATCATCGCGCTGCCGCCCCCGCGCCGACGGAAGCCCGATGTGACCGCGAACATGAGGATGCGTGCCTGTCCGTCCGCCGTGATCACGGACGCCAGGAATCCGACCGGATGGCCGTCCAGGTCCGCGACCAGGAATCCGTCCCGCCACCAGCGATGGATGTCCAGGTACAGGGAGGTCGGATAGTTCTCCCGCAACGCCTCGCGGACGATCGATGCGACCGCGGGGATGTCGTTGGGGACGAAAGGCCGGATGCGCACGCGGGCGCACCGAAGGGCCCGCCCCTTTTCAAAATGACGGTCGTCGGCAAGCTCATCTCCTTCCCGACCGTTCGAAGGCCGTGCGCCTCGCGATCGAGCTCTCCGGCGAACACCCGACGCTCCCCCGGGCCGAGGCGTACGCGGCGTGCGCGGCGGAGGGCGTCGAGATCCGCTCGGCGACGTTCGGCCCGAGGCTCTTGCGCCTCGACGTATCCGGGCCCGCGACCCGGGCGGTGAGCCGTCTCGGACTCGCCCACGTCGCCTCGGAGGAACTCGCGGCGGGAGACTTCGAGACGGTCCGGGCGGTGGCGCGGGACACCGACCTCGGAGGTCGCACGTTCCGCGTGCGCGCGGAAGGGATCGGCGTGGACGTCGACGTGCGGTCGCTCGAGGGCGCCCTCGGCGCGGACTTCGGGCGGACGGGGAACGTGGACCTGGATCGGCCCGAAGCCGACTACCGCCTGCTCGTCGGCGACGAGTTCGTGCTCGGTCGGATCGTGCATCGGGTGAACCGATCCCGCCTCGAGACGCGGAAAGTCGCGCACCGGTCCTTCTCGCTCCCGATTTCGCTGCACCCGAAGCTCGCACGCGCCCTCGTGAATCTCGCCCGCATCCCGCGGACCGGCACCTTGCTCGATCCGTTCTGCGGGACCGGAGGGATCGTGCTCGAGGCCGCCGACCTCGGCATCGGCGCGATCGGCACGGACCGCGACCGACGGATGGTTCGAGGGACCCGGGCGTCGATGCGGCAACTCGAGCTGTCGGCGGGGCTCGCGGTCGCGGATGCCGGACGCCTCCCCCTCCGGAACGCGAGGGTCCAGGCGATCGCGACCGACCCGCCG
>VBMM01000125.1 GCA_005878415.1 Methanobacteriota archaeon | reverse complement strand
CTCCGCGTGCGGACGCCGGAACGCGTCATCGCCTACGGTCGCTCGGAGGCGAAGGCGACGGCCTACGCGCGCGAGATTTCGGACCGTCACGGGGTGAAGGTCCTCCCGGCGAAGACCGTCGAGCAGGCGGTCCGCGGGTCCGATCTCGTCGTCACCGTGACGCCGTCGCGCGAGCCGCTCGTCCGCGCCGACTGGGTGCGGCCGGGGATGCACATCACGGCGGTCGGCTCCGACGGCCCGGAGAAGCGGGAGCTGGACGTCGGCGTGCTCCGAAAGGCGGACAAGGTCGTCGCGGACCGCCTCGACCAATGCGCGCGGCTCGGGGAGATCCACCACGCCATCCAGGCGGGCGCGATGCGGCGCGAGGACGTCTACGCGGAGCTCGGCGAGATCGCCGCCGGCATCAAGCCGGGTCGCGAGCGGGACGACGAGATCACGGTCGCGGACCTGACCGGGGTCGGCGTGCAGGACGCCGCCGTGGCGAACCTCGTCGTGGACGCCGCACTCCGCCGCGGGATGGGGAAGGTCCTCGACGTGTGAGGTGGTCCGCACGCGACGTCGCCTCCTCCTCGTGGGATTCGGCAACGTGGGGCGCGAGTTCGCACGCCTCCTGGTCGAACGCCGCGGGGCGCTCGCCCGGGACCACGGCCTCGAGCCCGCGGTGGTCGGGATCCTCACGGCGCACCACGGGAGCGTCGAGAGCGCGAGCGGGGTCGATCTCCGCAAGGCGGTGCGAGCCGCGGCGGCGGGCGGTTCGATCGAGTCGTGCGGACGTCCGGTGCGGGACGACTCTGTCGAGGCGATTCGCCGCATCCGCGCCGATGTCGTGATCGAGGTCACGCCCCTCCGGATCGCGGCGAGGCAACTCGCGCTGGACCACATCCTCGCGGCCTTCGCGGCCGGGAAGCACGTCATCACGGCGAACAAGGGCCCCGTCGTCTACCATTACCGCCGCCTCGCCGAGATCGCGCGGACGAAGCGCCTCGGCTTCCGTTTCGAAGGGACCGTGATGGACGGCGCCCCGGTGTTCAGCCTCTTCCTCGAGGCGATGCGCGGCGCGCGGATCGAATCGTTCGAAGGGATCCTGAACAGCACGAGCAACCTGATCCTGTCCGAGATCGAGGCCGGCCGGACGTACGAGGAGGGCGTCGCGGCGGCGCGGGCGATCGGATTCCTGGAGACGGATCCGTCCATGGACCTCGACGGCTGGGACGCGACCGTGAAGGCGTGCCTCCTGGCGAACGTCCTCATGGGCGGATCCCTCCGACCCGAGGAAGTCCCGCGCCAGGGCGTCTCCTCCGTCGATCCGGCGGGCGTCCGCGAGGCGCGCACGGGCGGACGGCGGCTCGCGCAAGTCGCCCGCGGGTGGCGCGAGGGGCGGAGCGTGAAGGCGTCGGTCGCGATCGAGGCGGTCGCTCCCGACCAGCCGCTGTTCCCCATCACGGGGACTTCGTCCTCGCTGCTCGTCCGCACGGACATGCTGAAGGAGTTTCAGATCGTCGAACGGAACCCGGGTTTGCGGCAGACCGCGTACGCGCTGTACGCCGATCTGATCGCCATCCACGAGGGCCGTCTCGCCCCCTAATCACGCTTATATCGCGCGCACCGGATGCGCGATGGATGCGCGTCGTCCTCGGGGGGACGTTCGATATCCTCCACGACGGTCACGAGGCCCTTCTGCGCGCCGCATTCGAGGGTCGGCCGGCGTTCGTCCTGATCGGATTGACCACCGATCGATTTGCCCGCGAGTCGCGGACCCGCGTGAACCCGTACCGCGTTCGGGAGCGGAACCTGAAGCGGTTCCTGAGCGGCCGCCGATGGCGACCGGCGCGGATCGAGCCGATCGACGATCCCTTCGGCCCCGCGGACGATCTCCCGGACCTCGACGTCCTCGTCGTGTCGGCCGAGCGCCATGCGGTCGCCCTGGCGCTGAACGAGGCCCGGGTCGGGAAAGGTCTCCGTCCTTTGGAGATCCGGGATGTGCCGATGGTCCTGGCCCAAGACGGACTCCCGATCGCCTCGCGGCGGATTCGCGCCGGCGTGATAGACAAGCACGGCCTCCGGACGAAGCCGCTCGCCGTCCGCGTCGGCACCGACAACCCGGTCAAGGTCCGGGCCGTCCGGCGCGCCCTGGAGTCGCTGTCGTGGCGGGCGGCCGTCTCCCGGATTCACGTGCCGACGGACGTGCCCGAGCAGCCGTTCGGTGCGGAGGCGATCCGCGGGGCGGTGGCGCGGGCCCGGAACGCGTTGGGCCCCGCTGACTTCGGCGTCGGGATCGAAGCGGGACTCCTCTGGGAGCCGAAGGTCGGTGACTACTTCGACGTCCAGTACTGCGCGATCGTCGACCGCGCCGGTCGGGTGACGGTCGGCCACGGTCCCGGCTTCGCGTATCCGCCCTCGGTCGTCCGCCGTGTGAAGAAGGGCAACACCGTCGGCGAGGCCATGGCGGCGCTGACCGGGATCCGAAGGATCGGCTCGAAGCAGGGCGCGATCGGCTACCTCACGGATCGGCGGCTGGATCGCGACGCCCTCACGGAGTCCGCCGTCCTCATGGCGATGGTCCCAAGGATTCGGCGGGACCTCTACGAGTCCTAGGTTCTCGACTCGATCCCGGATGTCGTCGACGGAGGGTGCGCGGCGCAGCGGCCGCACCAGATCGCGTTCTCGACGACGACGTAGTCCCTCATGAGAGGATACGATCCATGGCACTCGATCCCGCTGACGAATCGCCCCGTCGTCATGTGATCCCGGCAGACTCCGCTACCGCAGAACCGGCAGGTCCCCCGGGCTTCGCTGTCGCAGTAGTTGCAACGCATGAACGTGGCCAAGCCCCGGAGACGGCAAGAAAGTTCCGGGGGCTTTCCGACTTAGCGCATCGCGTACACGGGCTGGACGGAGCACGAGCCGCACCAGATCGCGTTGTTGACAATCACGTAATCGGCCCGCGTCCCGCTCAGCTCCCCGTGGGACGCCCAGCCGCTCACGAACCGGCCGGCCTTCGTGTGATCGGAGCACACCGCGGCGCCGCAGAATCGGCACACGGCCCTCGCGTCCTTGTCGCAATAGTAGCAGTGCATGGCCCGGAATCCTCGCGGGCCCGGAAGTACCTTCTGCGGCCCGGTCGGACGGCGGGTCCACACAAGCCTTTTACGTCCTTCGGCCGTTCGCTGCGATCGGAGCTTCCCGATGCCGGCGAAGATCGTGATCAACGGGTACGGGACGATCGGAAAGCGCGTGGCCGACGCCGTCGCCCTGCAGGGCGACATGAATGTCGTCGGCGTCGTGAAGACGCGACCCGACTTCGAGGCGAAGCTCGCCGTGCGGAAGGCGTACGCCCTCTACGCCGCGACGGATGACGCCCTCCGGAAGTTCGAGAAAGCGGGCGTGAAGGCGTCCGGCGTCCTCGGAGACGCGCTGAAAGACGCGGACCTCGTCGTCGACTGCACGCCCGAGGAAAGCGGATACAAGAAGCTCTACGAGAAAGCGGGCGTGAAGGCGATCTGGCAGGGCGGCGAGGATCACGCGCTCACGAGGCTCTCGTTCAACGCCGCGGCGAACTACGACGAGTGCCTCGGCGCCTCGTTCGTCCGCGTCCCGTCGTGCAACACGACCGGGCTCATCCGCACCCTGCATCCGCTCGACGCCGGGATTGGCGTGGACCGCGTCCTCGCGGTCCTGGTGCGCCGCGGGACGGACCCCGGGGACTCGAAGAGGGGGCCGATCAACGCGATCGAGCCGGAGCTCGAGATGCCGAGCCACCACGGACCCGACGTGCAGAGCGTCCTCCCTAAACTGAACATCCACACGATTGCTCTGAGGGTCCCCACGACCCTCATGCACGTACACATCGTGAGCGTAGACCTGAAGAAGGCCGCGGGCGAGGACCGGATCGCCGAGGTCTGGAAGCGGCAGCCCCGCATCACGTTCGTCGAAGGCGGCGAGGGCGTCAAGTCGACGGCGCAGATTATGGAGA
The DNA here is from genome assembly GCA_005878415.1 of Methanobacteriota archaeon. Lineage (GTDB taxonomy): Archaea > Thermoplasmatota > Thermoplasmata > RBG-16-68-12 > RBG-16-68-12 > RBG-16-68-12. Next base: position 167 of record VBMM01000125.1, on the reverse strand, counting down.
TGGCCCGCGACCTCTCGCGGAACCGGTCCGACCTCTACGAGGTCGCCGTGTGGCGGGACGGCGTCCACGTCGTCGACGGGAAGCGACTCTACTACTTCCAGGCGGTCCATCAAGAGTCGGATGTCGTCCCGGAGAACGTCGACGCGATCCGCGCGCTCCTCGAACTC
>VBMM01000124.1 GCA_005878415.1 Methanobacteriota archaeon | reverse complement strand
AGCGGGATGGCGTCGATGATCGCCGCGATCGAGGCGTTCGCACAGCAGGGTGCGCGCGTCGTGACGGCGGTAGGCGCGAGGACGGCGGAGGAACTCCTGTTCGTCGATCGAGCGAACGCGAGCGGGGAGGTGCACATCGCGACGGACGACGGCTCGCGCGGGTTCGCCGGCTTCGCCCCTCCCCTCGCGGAGAAGCTGATGGACCGCGAGGCGTTCGACCAGATCCTGACGTGCGGGCCGGAGCGGATGATGAAAGCCGTCGTCGACCTCGGCCGGAGGCGCGGGATCCCCGTTCAGGCGAGCCTCGAGCGCTACATGAAATGCGGGATCGGGATCTGCGATGCCTGCTCGCTGGACAGCCAGCTCGTGTGCTACGACGGCCCGATCTTCACCGCCGAGCAACTCGCGGGCTTCGAGGAGTTCGGCCGCTACCGGCGCGACAAGAGCGGCCGCCGAGTTCCGGCGTGACGCCGCGGCAAGGCATAAGCGGAGATGCGCGATGCCCGAGCCGATGTCCGACGCCGAGCTGGACGGGCTCTCGAAGGAAGTCGTCGACTGGTACATTCGGTGGAACCCGAGCTTCGCGACCCATGCGGGCATCCACGAATACGACCACCTCATGCCGCGGGCCACCTACGAAGCGGAGCTCGAGGAACGATCGCACGTCAAGGGGTTCCTGCACCGGCTCGAGGGGATCGACCGCAAGACGCTGTCTCCCTCGAGGCGTGTGGATCACGGCGTCCTGCGCAACTCGTTCCGCCTCTGGCTCTTCGAATCGGAGGAGCTCGGGATCTGGCAGGCGATGCCCAACGCTGCAACCGGCATCGGCGACAGCCTCTTCCCGCTCTTCATGCGGGAGTTCGCGCCGTTGCCGCAGCGCCTCGAGAGCATTTCCGCCCGGCTCGAGAAGGCGCCGGCGTTCCTCGAGGAGTCGAAAGGCCGGATCCGAAGCCCGGTGAAACTCTGGTCGGAGATCGGACTCGAATCGGCGCAGCGGCTGCCCGGATTCCTCCGGGCGATCGAAGGCGCCGGATCGGGTGTCCTCGCGGGTCCGGATCGCGCGCGGCTCGCGGAGGCGGTCGCGAAGGCGAACAACGCCCTCCAGGCCTACGCGGGGTGGATCGAGAAACAGGTCCTCCCGCAGGCGGAGGAGCGGATCGGCATCGGGGCCACGAAGTTCCGCAAGCTCGTGCGGTTGCGGGAACTCGGCCGGACCGTCGAGGAGATCTACGCGGTCGGGAAGAAGTATCTGCGGGAAAGCAAGCGGGCGTTGTCACGCATTGCGGGAGAGATTCGACGCGGGGCGTCGGTCGAAGCGGCGAAGGAGATCGTGAAGTCGGATCATCCCGCGCGGTTCGAAGAGGCGCTCGCCTACACGGCGAAGGCGATGGCCGACGCCAAGGCGTTCATCCGCGAACACGACCTGGCGACGATCCCGCCGAACGAGGAACTGAGGGTCATCGAGACGCCGACGTACCTGCGGCACATCATCCCCTTCGCCGCGTACAACTCGCCCGCGCGGTTCGAGCCGCGCAAGCAAGGGTTCTACATGGTGACGCCGGTCGAGGACAAACCCGAGATGCTGCGCGAACACTCCTACGCCGGCACGCGGAACACCGCGGTCCACGAAGGGTACCCGGGCCACCACCTCCAGCTCTCGTGCGCGAGCCTCAATCCGTCGTACGCCCGGATCCTGGTCGGAGCGACGGAGACGATCGAGGGCTGGGCGCACTACTGCGAGGACATGATGAAACAGGCGGGGTTCAGCGCGGACCCGAAGACGAAGTTCGTGCAACTGCTCGACCAGATCTGGAGGGCCTGCCGCATCGTGATCGACGTGGACCTCCACATGGGACGCATGTCCTTCGACGAGGCCGTCGACCTGCTCGCGGGGGAGGCGGGGATGGAGCGAGCCGGTGCGATCGCGGAGGTGAAGCGGTACACTTACTCGCCGGCGTACCAGCTCTCGTATCTCCTGGGAAAACACCTGATTTCCGAGCTCCGGACCGACGTCCGGAGGGACCTCGGGAAGGCGTACACGGACAAGTTCTTCCACGACACGATCCTGTACGCGGGGTCGCTTCCGATGAAGTACATGCGGGAGATCTTCGCGCACAAGACGAAGGAGTTGCGGCGGCTGCACAACGCCGGCGTCTGAAGGGAGGAGCCTCCGGTCGATACCTTAATATCGCGACCTCCGCATCGTGCGCGTCGGACCGGGGGAGCGCATGAAAGACGTGAACGCGATCGCGAAGAAGGCCCTCGAGTACAAGGAGAAGGGCCTGTCGGAGAAGGAGATCGCGGACGAGTTGCACCTGTCCCCGGAGACGGTCACGTGGCTCCTCACGCGCGGCGTGAAGGGCGGCGAGCCGCCGAAGGACGTGAAGATCGGGTGGCGGTCCGTCGGCGTCTACGGGAACCGCATCGGCTTCATGGCCGCGGCGATGTCGGACATCGCCCTCGAGGAGATGGAGAAGCGGCAGATCGACGCGGACGCGATCCTCGGCATCGCGATCAACGGGATCCCGCTCGCCGCACTGATCAGCGAGGAACTGGGCAAGGAGCTGATCATCTATCGGCCGAGCCAGGAGCGCCACGGGAAAGGCGGCGCGTTCTCCTCGAACTACGCGTCCCCGCAAGGGAAGAAAGTCGTCCTCGTGGACGACGTCGTCTCGACGGGCGACACGCTGAAGGCGGCGATCGGCGACGTCCACGACATCGGCGGGACCGCCGTCCTCGCCGTCGTGCTCGTGAACAAGACGGCCCTCGACGACTTGGCGGGCGTGCCGCTTCGCGCACTGATCCGCGCACGGTCGATCTGATTTGCACGCGGAGGCCCGCGAACGGCCCCCCGTGCATGCGGCAAATACGCAACCATTAAGAGGGGTGAAAACCACATGGTTTCTCCATGGCGGCGTGGAGGCCGCGCGGAAGGCGGAAGGCCCGCCGGCGACGAGACTGGTCTTTCATCGAATTCACCGTGACGCTGTTCCTGCTCGGCCTGATGCTCGAATTGCTGTACGTCTTCCGAGGGGCATCGGGCGGATTCGAGTGGCTCCTGGTCCTCCCGGGAGTCGCGGCGCTCGTCGGCCTGATCTGGCTCGTGTCGCGAGAGCCCGTAAACCTTTAGGCCCGTCGTCCCATCCGCGCGACCGGTGACCCTCGCTGACCCACTGGTACGATGATCTCTTCGTCCAGGCGAAGGCCTTCGTCGGCGAGAAGCGCGACTTGGTGATCAACGCGGGCCTGAGCGTCAGCGGCCTCCAGCACGTCGGCCGACTCCGGGGGGAGATTGCGCTCTCCCAGTTCCTGACCCGCAGCCTCCGCGAGATGGGCCGTCATCCGCTCCAGAGCCTCGTCCTGTACACGCAAGACGAATGGAAGGCGAAGCCGGCGCAGATCGCGCAGTTTGCGCACGAGGACGGACGGGCCTACGTGGGTCGGCGGCTCATCGACGTGCCCGACCCGTTCGGATGCCACGCGAACTGGGTCGACCACTACTGGCAGGACTTCGGAGGCGTCCTCGACCGGTTCGCGCCCGATGTCCGGATCGTCACGACGACGCAGGCGTACCAGCATCCGGAGATGCAGGCGCTCGTCCGCGACCTCGCATCCCGCGCGGAGGAGGTGCGGGCGGTCGTGAACAAGTACACGGCGACGTACCGCTGCCCTCGCTGCGGGAACGAAGGCACCTCGTCCATCGAGAAAGGCAAGCTGAACTGGCGGCTCGAGTGGCCCGCCCTGTGGAAGGTCTACCGCGTCGACATCGAACCGTTCGGCAAGGACCACGCGACGCCCGGCGGATCGCGTGACTCATGCGCGGAAGTCGCGCAGACGATCATGCACTTCCGGCCTCCGATGGGCATCCCGTACGAGTGGGTCGGGATCGCGGACCGCGGCAAGGACCTGGGGGACATGGGCTCGTCCGATTTCCTCGGCTTCACGCCGGTCCAATGGGTCGAGGTCGGCGACCCGGAGGTCCTTCGGTACCCGTACGCGTTCACGCCGACCTTCCGTCGGATTGTGCTGGATCTCTCCCGCGTGGACGCCTACCACGACGCGTACGACCGCGCGGAGGAGGCGTTCTACTCATCCGAGCGGAAAGGGGACGAGGACGACCAAGCCCGCGCCTTCGAGTTGGCGCAGCTCGCGCCCCCGCCGAAGCGGAAGCCGTTCGCCCTCTCGTACCGGCATGCGGCGTTCCTCTCGCAGATCAGCCCGGAGACGGGCCGGCTCGAGTGGTCCCTGAACCGGATGCGCGACACCGGCATCCTGGCGCGGGCGCCGACGGCGGCGGAGCGCGCGCGGATCGCCCGCCGGATCGAGCAAGCGCGGGTGTGGGTCGAGAAGTACGCGACGGAGAACCGCGTGACCCTCCTGCAGGCGATGACGCCGGACGTCGCCGCTCAGCTGGACGACCGAGATCGATCCGCCCTCCGCACGTACGCGGACAAGGCCGCCCGCGCGGCGTGGACGGAGGACGCGATCAAGGACTCGATGGTCTCCCTGACGAAGGCCGGGGGCCTGCCGGTCGAGACGAGCCGCTTCTTTCGCGACCTCTATCTCGTCCTCCTGGGGAGCGAGCGCGGCCCTCGCGCGGCGCCGTTCCTCGCCGTCCTGGAGAAGGACTGGGTCCTCCGCCGGCTGCACGAAGCGGCCAAGTAGGAAAGGCAAAAATACGTCCTACCCGTTGAATCGCTCGCAGCCCCGTGGTCTAGCGGCCAATCGTGACCGGCTTCCGGTCGCGGGCCAGTGATTCGAGGCTCTGGATCGGTCCTCACGGACCGAAGGGAGACCTCGCGACGGCAGTTCGAATCTGCCCGGGGCTATCTCTTATTCCGAGAGGATCGGCACCGCCTTCGGCAGGACCTCGAAGCGGAGGGGATGGCGGCCGACGGACTCGCCGTCCAGGTCGATCATCTCCTCGTGCGATCGCACGACGATCGATCGGCAGCGGAACGTCGTGACTTCCTTCATCGTGAGATGCTCTCCCCGGCGAAGGGCTGGTAGGTTTCGGCGGGCGGTCTTGAAGTCGATGTCGCCGAACACGACGACATCGAGGAGGCCGTCCTCGAGGTCCGCCGTCGGCGCGGGAAGCAATCCCGCACCAAAGTAGCGTCCGTTCGCGACGACGAAGTCGTTCACGATGGCCTCGTGCGGCCCGCCGCCGTCCGCCTCGTACCCGACGCGGGTGTTCCGATATTTCGGCAGCGTGCGGAGGATCGCGATCGTGAAGCTCATTCGCCCGCCGAGGATCTTCGTCGTGCGGTTCACCCGGTCAACCACGGCTCCGCCGGAGCCGAACTCGGCGATGTTGATGAAGTAGCGGGATCGCCGGACGCCCTCCTCGAGGAATTCGCATCGCCCGGCGTCGACGTTGCGGATCCGACCCTCCCGCAGGAGGCGGGCCAACGCCTGCGCCGACCGCGGCATCGGCAACGTCCGGGCGAAGTCCGATCCCGTGCCGACGGGGAGGAACGCGAGGCGTGCATCCTGGCTGCGGCGTCGCCCATCGTCCGCGAGGAAGCCGTTCACGACCTCATTCAGCGTGCCGTCCCCGCCGACCGCGACGACGGTCCGCGCCCCCGCGGCGAGCGCGTCGCGCGCCAAGTCCGTCGCATGTCCCCGCCGCTCGGTCCGGTGCACGTCGAACGCTCCACCGAGTTCCCTCCGGAGGTCGGCCCCGTGCGCCCGCCAGCGGCGGCCGGTCTTCCCGTTCGAGGAAGCCGGATTGACGATGAAGACCGTCTCAGCCGCCATGGTCCTTCCGGAACGCGCGATGCGTCCGGACGAGCTCCGCGTAGGCCGCAATCTCGTCCTCGATGGTGCGCGGATTCCATCCGAGGATCCGGCCCATCCGGGAGGCGACCTGCACCGCGACGCCGAACGCCTGATCCGCGGCCTCGTAGAAAAGCCCGAGCCGACGCACCAGGACGTCGGACAGGCGGAGCGCCATCTCCTCACGCACCGCGAGCTCGACCTCCGCCCAGATGTGGGGCCGCCCATGGACGATTCGGTCGCGCGCCCCGGGCGATTCGAGATACCGCTGGACCGCTTCGAGCGAGTATCGCATCTGGAGGTGTGAGGCCGAGGCCTCGTCGAGTCCGAGGTTCGTGAAGTCGTCGAGCGGGGAGGCGCTCGGACCGAGTGGGCGGTTCCTCGTCGACCCGGCGGCACGGCGGCCGAGCCGGGCGACGATGCGCTTCCCGACGTCCTCCGCCATCGCGCGGTGCGTCGTGAGCTTGCCGCCGGCGACGGAGACCAGCCCGTCCTCGTCCTCGAAGATCTCGTGCTCCCGGGAGACCTCGGACTCGGACGCGTCCTGGCCCGCCTTCCGGAGGAGCGGGCGGAGGGAGGCATAGGCGCTGACGACGTCCTCGGGAACGAGCCGGGCCTCCGGGAACGCCTCGTTCACCGCCGACAGCAGATAGTCCACGTCCGGTGCATCGGGGACGACGGCGTCCGGGTCGCCCGCGAAGTCCGTGTCCGTCGTGCCGATGAGCGTGAGGTCTCCCCACGGCAGCACGAAGACCACGCGGCCGTCCCGCACCGGGAGCGCGATGGCCTGATGGTGCCCGAGCTTCGCGCGCGGCACGAAGATATGGATGCCTTTCGTCGGCCGGATCGTCGGGTGCGGCCTCGGGATTCGGAGGCGATCGAGCCAGACCCCGGTCGCGTTCACGACGACGCTCGCACGGACGTCGAAGCGATCGCCGGTGATGCGGTCTACGATTCGGGCACCGCACACCTCGTCCTCTTCGCGGACGAGTTCCGTTGCCTCCGCGTAGTTCGCGACGATCGCGCCTTCCGCCGCAGCGTCCTTCACGACGGCGAGGACGAGGCGGGCATCGTCCGTCCACGCGTCGTAGTAGACGCCGGCGCCCGCGAGTCCTTCGCCCCGAAGGCGAGGTTCCCGGGTCAACGCTTCCTCGAGGCGGAGCCACGCCCGCCGTGGCACGGACTTGCGGGTCGAGAGCAGATCGTACAGGAACAATCCGAACCGAAGCGCCAGGGGCCCGGGAGGCCGATCCCGGTACGTCGGGATGACGAACGGGAGCGGATGGACGAGGGTCGGCGCCCTCACCAGGAGACGATCGCGTTCTCGCACGGCCTGCCAGACGAGGCGGATCCGGTAGTTCCTCAGATACCGCAGCCCGCCGTGGACGAGGCGCGAGGTCTTGCCGCTCGTCCCGCTCGCGAAGTCGCCGCGTTCCACGAGCGCGGTCCGGAGGCCGCGGCACGCCGCCTCCCGCGCCACGCCGGCCCCGACGATCCCACCCCCGACGATCAGGACGTCGAACGTCTCGCGGCGCATGCGGGCGAGGTTCGCCGCGCGGGTGCGGGCCGAAAACTCCTCGGTCACGGCGGTCCCGCCACGAGAGTCCCCGGATTCATGATGCCGTCCGGATCGAGTTCGCGCTTCAGGGCCCGGAGCACCCCGACGCCGTCCTCCCCGATCACTCGCTTCAAGTAGGGCGCGTGGTCCTCGCCGATCCCGTGATGGTGGCTCAGGGCGCCGCCCGCCGCCACGAACGCGTCCGTGACCGCGGCTTTGAGTCCCTCCCACTGCTCGATCTCCCGTCCGGGCCGCTGCGGCGCGAGGACCGTGTAGTACAGCGAGGCGCCGTCCGGATATGCGTGCGAGATGTGGCAGAGGATGAGGCCCGGGTTCCCGTCCTTCCAGAGCGCCTCCTGCAGCGCCTTCCGGCCCGCGTCGTAGACCGTCATCAGGTCGGACCACGACGCCGCCGTCTCGACC
>VBMM01000123.1 GCA_005878415.1 Methanobacteriota archaeon | reverse complement strand
GCGTGTAGTTCTGCTTGTAGTCGCAGATCCGCTTGACGAGCAGGTCCACGCCGATCCGCTCGCTGTACGTGACCTTGTTAATTTGGGCGACGAGCCGTGCGTAGTCCACGAGCACGCGGGCATCGGCCACGAGGCCCGAGGTCGCCGCGCCGACATGCTCGTCAATCTGGAAGATCTTCTCGATCGACGAGGTCTCGACGAGCCGCGAACCAATCTTCTTGTCGGCCATGAGGACGATCCCGTTCTTGAACTTCAGGCCGACCGTCGTGTTGCCGCGGGTGACCGCGACGCGAGCGTATTCGACCTGGAATAGGCGGCCGTCGGGGCTGAAGACCGTGATCGCGCGGTCGTATGCCATCTGGCCCGGCTGCATATGATAAACCTCGGGCCGCTAATAAAGCGGTCACTTATAAGGGTTCTTTTCCGACTCCGCCGGCATGGACCAAGTACTTGCGGGTCGCGGCGCGAATCGTCCCGGACGTGCCCACCGTCGTCACCCGGACCCGCTCCCCCGCCATCGCGTCGATGGCAACTAAGGCGCGAATCGCCGCGTCCTTCATTAGGTGCGTCGTCCGCACGAGGCCGAGCGGGTGCCGGAACTCGACGAGCCACAGCCGTTCGGGCGCGCTGCGAATCGCCTCGAAGACCTCCTCTCGTCGAAAGGCGCGAGGACCCTCCACGCGGAACGCGATGTAGCGGTACCGCGGACGTCGAGTGCTCACGCCCGCGCGATGGGAGATAAATGGAAAAAGGTTCGGGTAAAAAGAGGAGGAGGTCAGCGTACCTCGTCCACTTCGGCGGAGGTCCGCACGGGTCCCGTGTAGACCTCCTTGCCGAGGAGGGACTTCGACTTGACGCCGGTGATCACGAGGAGCACGCGGACCCGACGACTTCCGCCGCCTTCTCGGCCTCGGAGACGGTCAGGTCCGGCCCGCCGACGACGCGCACGAGCGCGCCCCGAGCATGGGTGAGGTCGACCTCGCCGAGAAGCGGAGACTCCAGCGCCTCGTTGATCGCGTACTCGATCCGATCGCGCTCTTCCGCGCTCTCGCCGATGCCGATCATCGCGACGCCGCCGCCCTTCATGATCGTCATCAGGTCCGCGTAGTCGAGGTTCACGAGGCCCGGCTTCGTGATGATCTCCGTCATGCCCTTGATCGACTGCATGAGGATCTCGTCCGCCACCTTGAACGCCGCGTTGATCGGCAGGCGGGGCACGAGTTCGAGGAGCTTGTCGTTGTAGATCACGATCGTCGTATCGCAGAACTTTCGGAGCTTGTCCAGGCCCGCCTCCGCGTTCTCCATCCGGATGCGGCCTTCCGACTTGAAGGGCATCGTGACGACGCCCATCGTGAGCGCCCCTTCTTCCTTGCCGACGCGCGCGACGTACTGCGCCGAGCCGGTGCCGGTCCCGCCGCCCATCCCGGCCGTGATGAACACGACGTGGGCGCCGCGGATGAAGTCGCGGATATCCTCTTCGTTCTCGTGCGCGGCCTGCTCCCCGACCTCCGGGAGCGCTCCGGCGCCGAGGCCTTTCGTCAGCCGCTTACCGATGAGGATCTTCTTGGGCGCCCGGACGGAGAGCAGGTGCTTCGCGTCCGTGTTGACGGCGCACAGCTGCGCGCCGCTGATGCCGGCCTCGCTGCACCGGTTGATCGTGTTCGAACCGCCGCCCCCACAGCCGACGATCTTGATCGAGACGTTAATCGATTCGACAATCTTCTCAATCTCCTCGTCGTCGCCGGACTTGGATTTGTCCTGCGGCTTTGTGGCTTTCGCGGCTTCGCGCTCTTCCTTTTCCTCGGCTTCCTGGTGTCGGGCCAAGGCCTCGTTCAGAAGCGATTTCATTGTGCCATCCCATCCCGAGTGGAGTCTGACGGCGGCGAATCCAAGTAGGGCTATTTAAAACTAGTCATACGTTCGTCAGACAAAACAGGCATTGACATCCGCCGCGGAGCCGCCGCGCGAGGTGCCGGCTAGATCGCCATCGCGGGCTTCGACACGGTGTTGACGACAATCCCGGAGTTCGTGATCTCGAACGGGAAGACGGCCTCTTCGTGGGACGACCCTTTGTACTTCTCCACAGAGACGAACCGCTTGATGCCGGTCTCGTCCCGGAGCTTGTGCAGGCGGAACTCGCCCCGGGCCAGGAACGCCTCCGGAGGGACTTCGCCCTCCTCGGGAAGCTCGAGCGTCAGGAGCGACGTGACCTTCGATTCCGAGAGGTACCGCATGAAGGACTGCGTCGTGAGGGCCGTCTCGAACTCCCGCATGCAGAAGTACTTGAGGGCGGTGATCGAGTCGATCACCACGCGCTCGTAACTCTTCTTCACCAGGAGGTTCTTGAGGAGCTGCTGGAGCGAGTGGACGGTGACCTCCTTGCTCTCGAAATCCGGCGTCTTCCGGATGCGCTCGCCGATCGCACGCATCTTGATCGGCTCCTCTTCCGTGCTGATTTCGAGCAACGGCGTCGGCTCGAAGCGTCGGATGTCCGAGTTGGCGTCGAGCACATCGAGATCGTCGAGGTTCCAGCGGAACGCTCGCATGTTGATCTTCAGTTCGTTCGGCGGCTCCTCGAGGGCGACGAACAGGCATCGTTCCCCGCCTTCGAGGCCCTCGCGCAGGAACTGCACCGAGAGGATCGTCTTTCCGGACCCGGGCGCGCCGGATAGGATGTACGGCCGGCCGGGGACGAGGCCCCCGTGGAGCATCTTGTCGAGTCCCGCGACGCCCGTGCGGATCTTCGCGGCGGCGATCACCGGATCCCCCCGGGCGGCCGCGGCGGCGCCGTCGGGGTCGGCGGGGGCGGCGCGACGCCGATGCGCTCCTTCAGGGCGGAATCGCAGGACAGGACGAGCTTCATCGCCTTCTGGTAGTTGCGCCGCTGGAAGGCGAGCATCGCGCGCGAAAGGGCGACCTCGATATCCCGGATCGCGACCTGTCGGCGGTGCGCTTCCTCGATTCCCCGCATGACGGATTCGATGGCGTTCGAGACTTCCTCAATGATGCGCGTCTCGAGCAACGATTCGCCGGGTTTCGGACCGGACGACGGCTCGCGGGACTGAGGCGTCGAATCGAGAGAGACGACCATTCCCTTGGCGGTGATGGCGACCGGCCGCATCCGGTCGTCGAACGACGAGCCCCGGAACTTCTCGACCGAGACGGCACGGCGAATGAAGCTGCCGTCGAGCCACTTGTGCAGGCGGATTTCCCCGCGCGAGAGGAAGAACTCGGTCTCCAATACTGTCCGGTCCAGATGCTCGGACACGATGAGGGTGGTCGCCTCGAGCTCCGAGAGAAACCGGAGGAACGACTGAATCAGGATGCGGCTGTCCTCGCCGTGCATCGAGAACATCTTGAGGGCGGTCATCGAGTCGATGACGATTCGCTTGTACCGCTGTTTCGTCCGGTCTAGGTGCTGGGCGAACTCCTGCTTGATCATCTTCTGGACGCTGTGGACCGTCACCTCGAGGGCGCGCACCTGGGACGACTGCCGGATGTCGGTGACCTGTTCCATGTCGCGGACGTCGAGGGACGTGCCGACGTCGATCACGGAGCGGGTGCGCTTGTGCGCCCGGACGTCCGGGGTCGCGTCGAGGATCTTGAGGCGATCCATGTTCCAGCCGAACACGGCCATGTTCGACTTGACCTCGATCGGGGGTTCGTCGAGGGTGACGAGCAGGCACGGCTCCTGGGCATGGAGACCCTCGAGAAGGAAATGGGCCGACAGGATCGTCTTGCCGCCGCCGGTCGGACCCGACACGACGTACGGCCGGGCGGGCAGCAGTCCCCCGCTCAGCATCGTGTCGAGGCCGGCTACGCCCGTCTTGACGCGATCCATTGAAAGCCTGCCGAGAATCGACCCACCCGGCCCATTTAGGATAAACGTTCCGTCGTGAGAATCAGCGCGCGATGGAACGGCGGGCGTTGACCGGGAGCGGAGGCGGAGGAGCCGGGACCGGCCGTCCTCACTGGAGATGCTTCGGAAAATGCCGCTCCGCGTGCCGCGCGTCCCCATAGCGGGGGATGGACGTCCCGGGCCGGAGGTCCGTCCTCGCGGCCCTTTTGAACCATCGATCTCCGGGTGTCTCACCGGGGACCTGGGAGTCCCGGGGTATGAGCCCGACGGGATATCCTGGCTACCCCACCCCGCTTCGTGTTCGGATCGATTCGCGGCCCGCGGAGGCGGTTGAGCGTCCGCATTGGGACGTGTCGGATAAACCTATCGCGCTCGATCAGAAGAACTTCCGGAAGCGCGCGAGGTCCTCGAGGCTTCCCTTCAATTTGATCTTTCCCGTGGCGTACGCCTTGAACGGGCCGATCTCCCGCAGGATCAGCGCGCGGAGCGTGCCGGCGTCCGTGACGATCGTGATGTCCGCGTGGTCCACGCCGCCGTCGAGGAGCCCTGCGACCTTCGCGTCTTTCACGATGAAATGGTACTTCGTCCCATCCTTCAGCTCGATCATCACGGTCTTCGAGAGGTCGGAGAGCTCGGCGCGGAACGCGGGGTCCGATTCGACCTTCGCGTTGAACTTCTGGATCAGGTCCTCGAGCATCTCCCTCATGACTTGCCCCCGCCGAACTCGTCGAGTTTCCGGATGCGCGATTCCGCAATCAGACGGCGAGCCGTGTCCCACGAGGCCCGCGTGTGCGGCGGAAGAGAGCCATGGTCCCTAATCCATTTTTCCAGGAACGCGATCGTCACGGCGTCGTGCGAGTAACCGGACCCGACCGGCACGCCGAACTCTTGTTCGATCGACCGCATCTCGCGATCGCGGCGCACCTTCGCGAGGATCGATGCCGCGCTGACGACGGGGAAAAGCTCGTCCGCGTTGTGCTGCGAGACGATCTCGACGTGAAACGGCAGCTCGCGCTGCACCGCGCGCTTGAACTCGATCTCGTCGACGTCCGCCGCGTCGACGTACGCGGTCTCGGGCCGGAGCTTGTCGATGAGTTCCGCGAAGAGCTTCGCCTCGAAGTCGTTCAGGGACATCTCCACCCGCATGGTGTCGATCCGTTCCGCCGGGATG
>VBMM01000122.1 GCA_005878415.1 Methanobacteriota archaeon | reverse complement strand
TCGGGGAGGTTCATACGTTCCTCCGATCGAGTTCGTTGTTCACGAGTGCGATCGCGTGGTCCGTGTGGAGCGGGATCGGCCCGAGCCCCACGGGGACCGCCCCGCGGTCGAGGACCGATCGATCCTCCGCGGCCGTCAGATCCTGATTGTCGGAGAGCACGAAGGTCGCATCGGCGGGTAGAATCGCATCGCGGATATCCTTGCCGCCCTCCCGGAGGTACACGAAGGCGGGCCCGAGCCGGTCGAGCGCTTCCTCGAACCCGGCCTTCGAACCGAAGACGCCCGGGGACGTCTCCCGCTCGATCCGCGAGGCGTCCTTGAGGGCGAGGCGGACGAGGGCGGCATTGCTCCGGATGTCCGGCTGGAAATTTCTCAACCGGAAGCTTTCGAGACGGACGAAACGTGGAGGGTCCGGTGGGCCGAGCAGAAGGAGCCCGACCTCGACGTCGCGCCGCAGGCCGTGCGCAACATGGAGGGCAGCGTTCGCCGCGTTCAACAGGATGTCCATCCGCCCCGCGCCGCCGGCGAGATCGTCAAGGGAGAATGCAGCGTCCGTCGACGCCCGATGCCCAACGATGAAAAAGCGACGCACGCTCGCCGGAACGTCCCAGGCCGCATAAGGGTTCGCGGAGGAAGCGGGTTTACATTCACGGTTGTAGATATTAATTGGCTCTCTCAAACGACTCAAGCCCCGCGAGCGCCTCGATCGCCTCGCGATGGAACGGAACGAGCGGAAGCCGGAGCGCCTCCTCCCGGGGGACCCATCGGACGGAATCGCTTGGCTCCGGCATGCGGCGGGGCGTGCATCGATAGATCGATCCAGACCATTTGCGATGCGAGAACGTCTGGCTCACGCGGCTCCATCGCGCCCCGATATCGACTTCAATGCCGGCCTGGCGGCGAACCGCGTCCGCGAGGGCCGCCCGTTCGTCTTTGCGAGCCCGATCTCCGCCGGGCAGCGACCAGAGGCCGCCAAGGAGCTGCCCGCTCGGGCGGCGCACCAGCAGGACGCGACCGTCCGCTGCGACGAGCCCGAACACGACCGGGACGAGGGGGGAGGCTCTCGGCCTCCGTGAGACGGGAAACCAGTCCTCCTCTCCCGCGAGATGAGCGAGGCACAGGCGTTCGAGCGGACAGCGAGTGCACGACGGAGACGACGGCGTGCATACGGTTGCGCCGAGCTCCATCATCGACTGGTTGAACGCTCCGGGCCGCTCGGGGGAGACGAGGCGAGCGGCGATCTCGAGGATTCGTCGTTGCGCTGCGGCCCGCGTCACGTCGTCCGGGATCCGGAATAGGCGGGCGATGACGCGGGTCACGTTCCCGTCCACGGCGGGGACGGGGACCCCGAAGGCGATGCTCGCGACGGCGCCCGCGGTGTACGGTCCCATCCCCGGGAGGGCTGCGAGCTCTGCGAAGGATTCCGGGACTCGGCCGCCGTGCCGCTCCACGATCGCTTGAGCGGCGGCGCGAAGGTTTCGCGCGCGGCCATAGAAGCCGAGGCCCTCCCACACCGCCAAGACGTCGTCGAGGGACGCGGCCGCGAGCTCCTCGATGGACGGGAATCGGGCGAGGAAACGTTCGTAGTATGGCGTCCCGGACACGATTCGGGTGCGTTGGAGGAGATACTCGGCGACGAGGATCCGGTAAGGATCGGCCGTGCGCCGCCATGGCAGATCCCGCCGGTTCGCATCGTACCACGCGAGCAGCCGCGTGCGGACCTCGATCGCGGAGAGCTCTCCCATCGTCGAGTGCGATGCGCCGCCGGATACATCAGGGATTCGGGCCACGGAGGGGGAGGCCGCGGGGCGATCGCGTTAACCTTAAACAAGGTTGACTTCACTTGAAAATCTCGCCCGTCTCACGGCTCCAGAAAATCAGGTCGAGCATTGCCATCGGAATCCCCACATCGCGCGAGAACCGCTCCATCCGGGCCTCGATCTCCACGTAGCGCTTCGCGGTCAAGGTGTGCGGCATACCTCGGATCACCCCGTGGCGAACTAGGTTCCGGAGGATGTGACGATCAAGGATCGCAAGATCCTCGCCGCGGCCGGTGTTTCGTAAAAAGTGGCTCGCCTCCTTGAGACCCACGCCGTCCACCTCGCGGACGAGCCACTCGCGGGCGTCCTTCGACGACGTGAAGGAATTCAACGTCCCCGCGAGCACGCCGTTTCCGTCGGGGAAGAACCGTTCCCTCGCGCGGACGATGAACGCGGCCTTGTGATTGTGGAATCGCGTACGGTGGCGGAGGAACGACGCGACCTCGGGTCGGCGGCCCGACCACAGAAGACCAGCCTCCCGGAGCGCGGAGACCGCCGCCTCCGAAGGACGAGCTTTCGATTGGACCGCCAGAATGCAGAAACAGAGCTCCTCGAATAGCCGCTCGTCCGGCATGCGGCCGATGTGACGGAAGTCCGCCAGCCGCGCGTCAATCCGAGGCCGCTTCGCCTCACATTCCGCATGGAGGACTTCGAGATCGCGATACGCGGGGCGCACGATGGCGCCGAACGAACGCGGCGGCATAAGACTGTGGAAATCTCCGACGGGCCTGAGGCCCAGAGGCCATATTCCGAGACCACCCGAGGCGCCGCCACGCCACGTTTAAATAACGGAATCCGCTTCGACACCGCCATGTCACTGCTCTATCGAGTGGCCCGATTGCTCGACCGCGTTTCACCCGCCCCGGTTGCGTACGCGCACTGCGACATCCCGTGCGGCATCTACGACCCGCATCACGCGCAGATGGCGGCCCACACGGTCGTCCGCATGGTCGACTTGATCAACCAGCTCGAGAAGCCGGGCACAAGCTCGACGCCGGAGCAACGCCAAGAATATACGAACAAGCTCGCGCGGTACATCGCGACGAAGGAACAGCATTCCGAGATCGCGAAGCACGAAGTCCGCGTCCTCTGGGGCGACTACTTCAAACCGGACCACCTGAAGACCTTCCCGGAGCTGAACGACCTGATTTGGAAGGCGCTCAAGGCGGGCTCGAAGGCGCGGCAGGAGATCAGTCTCCAAGCGGCGGAGGACCTCCTGAAGGCGACGAACGACATCGCGTCGATCTACTGGAAGACCAAGGGCCTCGAGACGATGCGGGTCAAGGCGCCGTACCCCACCGAACGGGAGACATCGATGGGCGTACCGGCTCCGTGGACCGCGGAAAGGCGAACTCGTGGTCCTGCGCGACCCCGACGATGAAGACCGCTGGCTCGTGAAGCGGGTCGCCGACACGATCGGGTCGGACCGGGTGATGGTCCTCGGCGACAACGCGGACCGCAGCCGCGACAGCCGCGCCTTCGGGCCGGTCGTCCCGCAGAGGATCGTCGGTAAGGTCTGGCTTCGACTCAAGCCGTAGACGGGCTCAGTCCCATTTCTCGAATCGCATGTGGGCGAAGCCGAGGCGCACGCATAGGTTCCGGACGTCCTCGACCATGTCGTGCAATCCGCAGATGAACACCTGTTTGTCGCCGTGGTCCGTGAGCTCGTTCTCGAGGATCTTCTGAACGTAGCCGACGCGCCCCTTCCATTCCGGCGTCTCGGGTCGCGAAATCGTCGGATAGAAGTGGAAGTTTGAGTGCTCGCGCGCCCACTTCTCGAGCAGGTCGCGGTAAATCAGGTCGTGGACGTACCGCACGCCGAAGACCAGGTGGAACTCGTGGCCCTCGTCCAGGCCCTGCTCCCAGATGTGGCCCAGCATCGCGATGAACGGGGCCACGCCGGTCCCGGTGCAAACGAACACGGTGTCGTAGGGAATCGGCTCCGCCATCACGAACCGGCCGAGCGGTGCGATCGACTGGAGTTTCGTCCCGGGGGCGACGTGGTGGAGGTAGTTCGACATGAAGCCGCCCTCGACGACCTTGATGCACAGCTCGAGGTACGCCTTGTTCTCCGGCCACGAGGCGATCGAGTATGGCCGGGAAATGCGCTTGCCCTCCTTCTCGGCGAAGAGCGAGATGAACTGGCCGGGCTCGAAGTCGAACACGGGCTCGTTCTCGAACGTGAAGCGGATCAAATAGGTCTCCGGAAACTTCGGGGCGATGTCGAAAACTTCCTTCACGATCGCGGTGTGTTTGCCGGATCGGAACTTCACGGGGGGCTCGCGGACGACCGGTTTCTGGGGCGTCACGGCCTTCGCTGGGACGGCCTCCCGCATCATAGCAATCTGGGGACCTCCCAGACCGATTTAAACGTTTCCTCCAGAATGCCGTCGCGTGCGAGCCTCACTTCCGCACATCGAAAAATATCGATGGCGCTCACGAGGAATTCTCGAGGAAGACGTATCGATAGAGCAGCGCCGCGACCGCGCCGCCGATCAGCGGCCCCACCCAGTACACGTACCAGTTGTCGAAGAAACCGGAGACGATGGCGGGCCCGAACCAGCGCGCCGGATTCATCGCGGCTCCGGTGAGCGGCCCGCCCATCATGATGTCAATCGAGATCGTCAGGCCGATCGCGAAGCCGCCGACCGCGTTGAACGATCCTTTCGGGTCGATCCCCGTCCCGAAGATGACGAAGACGAGGAAGAACGTCAGGACCGCCTCGACGAGGATCCCGGTCCCGACGCCGACGTCCCAGCCGAGCGATAGGACGGTTCCAAGAGTGGGCGTGCCCAGGTGATACCCCCGCCAGACGCTTTCGGGGAATATCAGAGCGAGCGCGGCGGCTCCCCCGACGCCGCCCAAGAGCTGGGCGATCCAGTAGACGCCTGCGAGGCGCGGGGAGATCTGCCGGCTTACGAGGGCCCCGAACGTCACCGCGGGATTGAAGTGACCGCCGGACACGTGGGCCAAGGCGGACACCATGACTCCGATCGCAAGGCCGTGGGCGAGGGCGATGAGCAGGAGGTCCGAGGTGCTCGTGGTGCCGGCGGTCAGGACGGAGCCAGCGCCGATGAAGATCAACGTGAACGCGCCGACGAACTCCGCCACGGCCTTCCGCCAGGCCGCCACCGCCATCTCCCGCCTCCGCGCGCGGCCGAACAGGCGCGGCGTACTTCTACTTTCTCGTCCGACAGAGCGGTCACGCGATGTACGTCGCGGAGCCGCGATCGAACCCGGGGACGAACTCGAGCTGCAGCTCGGACGGCTGCCACGCGGCGTCCGGGAAGACGAGGTTCGGGAAGAACCGCGCCGTGTCACCTGAAATCTGCGTGACGATGTGGTCCGCGCCGAACAGCGTCTCGAGGATGCGGTACGACTGCTCGCGGCACACCCGCTCGTCGACGAAGCCGATCGAGTGCAGGTACTCGTGCAGGAGGACGTAGAAGGCGTACGGCTTGTACAGGGCCGGGTTCGTCTCCTGGATCCGGAGGAGGGGCACCTTGTTCATCACGATCACGTTGCTGGCGACCGGGTAGAAGGCGCCGAGGAATCCTTGCGGGTGGTTGCCGAGGTCCGCGAGGGCGAGCATCAGGCCGGCCCGCGTGCGTCCGAGGACCGTCTCGACGGCTCGCTTCACGAGCTCGTAGAGATCGGAGAGCGTCCGGGATTGCTCGAGCTTCCGCGCGAAGTCCATCGGAGAAGTCAGCACCTCCGTCGCTATTAAGGGATTGCCCGACGGAATCACGCGGCGGAAAACGGCAAGAGATTCACGCCCTCGAATCCGAGGAACAGGAGCGCCGCATAGAAGATCGAGAGGACCGCCGCGGCGATGCTGACGGCCCGTCGGACCCGACCGGTGCCCCAGCGGGCGACCGGATACGACACTCCAATTCCGAAGACGATCATCCCGGCGACGACGCCGAGGCTGAACACGCCGACCCCGCCGAGGAGCCCGACGAGGGACGTCACGCTCAGCGAGGCGACGAACAGGATGAGGAGCTCATCGTTGCTCGCGAGGCCGTGGACGATGCCGATGCCGAACATCGTGCGGTGTTGCGGGTCCTCGTGGAGATGCGTGTGCACGTGGACGTGCTCCTCGGATTCGTGGCGATGCGCGTGGCGGTGGAGGAACCCGAATTCGACGAGCAACCCGACGACCCCGATGACCACGAGCATGACCGCGACGGCGAGCTCGAGATTCGCGAGGACGCCCTGGAGCACCGTGGCGCGGAGTTCGTACAGGAGGACCGTGATGATTGTCGCGGTGATCATGTGACCCGCGGCCCAACTCACGCTCATCAGCGTGGTCTTGCGGAGGCTCTTGCTGCGCGTCAGCAGGTTGGAGACGGCGACGAGGTGGTCCGCGTCGTAGCTGTGCTTGAAGCCCAGCGCCAGGGCGAGGACGACGAAGAATGCGGGATCGATGGGCATCGACGGAGTCACGACCGATCGACGAAGGCGGTAACACGATTCGCACCGACGTAACACGACTTAAGGATTCGCCGCGGGCTTGAAGACCCCGGTAGCACGTCAGGGGCGCGAGGGTAGCACGTGATGGTCGACCGGATCGGTGTCTCGCTTCAGGGCCGCGCCGGGAGCGCCAAGAAGCGGGCGGAGAGGTCGGCGGCACGATCACGTTCGTCTATCGCCACGACGTCGGCATGGTCACCCATCGGATCCTGCATCGACAGCACGACTTCCTCGGGACGATCCGGGCGACGGCCCACACGCACTTGAATGAGGAGACGTGCCTAGAAGTCCTGATCGTGGAAGGAGACGCAGGACGCGTGCAGCAACTCGCGGACCGCCTCAAGACGACGAAGGGCGTCTTGTTCGCGGAGACCGTGGTCGCGGCGGCGGACATCGGCTAGCCGTGAGTACCACCCGTGGGAACGCCACGGAAGGATTTATCCGGGGGCACGGCGACGCGATTCCGATAGCCCCACCGGCCTGTCAGGATCGAGTCCGCCATGTCGTACCCGTACGCTCCGACGCAGCCGCAAAGGGCCTCGCCGTCGTTGCCGTTCGGATGGGGCGCCGTGACCGTCCTCCTCATCGGGGCGCTCTTCACGATCGTGGGCATCGTGATCATCCTCTACGCGTTCTTCGGATTCCTGATGGGAACCATCGGCGCCGCGACGAGCTCGTCCTTCTCCGTCATGTCGTTCTTCCAGTCGTTCTTCGGAGCCATCATCCTGTTCGTCATCGGCGGCGTCCTCGCCGGCGTCGGCGGGTGGATGGTCCGGCTCTGGTGGATCTTCCTTCTCGTCGGCGTCGTCGCGGGCGCGGGGAGCGCCAACACGGCCCGGGACCGCGAAGTCTCTCGTGGGCCCGCCATCCAAATCCGGTGCACGAAGTGCGGCCGGCTGAACCCCGAGTGGGTCCAGTTCTGCATGGGCTGCCAGAATCCCGTGTGACGTCTCCGAGAGTTCTCGGTTCGGAACCTATTTGAGTCCGAGGCGGGGTTCGCGCGAATCGATGGGGCTCCTCACCCGCTTCGCCAGCCAGTGGGTGGCGGGAGAGACCCTCGAGGATGCGCTCCGGGTCGCGAGGGACGCGAACCGCCGAGGGATCGACGCGCTCGTCAACCACCTCGGGGAGCACTACCATGAGAAGGGCCCGGTCGAGGCGACGACCCGCGAGTACCTCCGGCTGGTCTCCGCGATGCGCGACCAGGGCATCCGCGGGCATGTGAGCCTCAAACCGACCCAGTTCGGCGTGCTGATCGAACGGTCGTACGCCCTCGCCCAGATGCTCCCCGTCCTCGACGCGACGAAGGCCGACGGCCGCGTGCTGTGGCTCGACATGGAAGGCTCGATCACGACGGACGACACGATCCGGATCGGCGAGGATCTGCGGACGCGGTACGAGCGCGTGGGGGTCTGCCTCCAGGCAAACCTGCGGCGGACCGCGGACGACCTGAGCCGGCTCCTCGACCGCGACATCCGCGTGCGACTCGTGAAAGGGGCGTACAAGGAGAGCCCAGACATCGCCTTCCCGCCCCGGGCAGAGATCGACCGCGCGTACCTCGACCACCTCGAGACGTTGTTCGAGCGAGCCCACGACTTCCAGGTCGCGAGCCATGACGGGCGGCTGATCGAGCGGGCCCTCGAGCTCGCGCGGGAGCACCCCACGCCGTTCGAGTTCGCGATGCTCCAGGGGGTGCGGGACCCTCTGAAGGACGAGCTCGTGAAGGCGGGCCATCGGGTGGCGGAATACATCCCGTACGGACCGAATTGGCTGCCGTACTTCACCCGCCGGCTCCGGGAACGGCCTCGGAACATCGTGACGATGGTCCGCTCCTTCGTGAGCGGCTGAAAGCTTTTCCGGCTCCGGGGCGTTGCAATCCCGTGGACGCGCGCGCCTTTCGGCGGACGATGGCGGTCCTCGAGCGGACCTATCCCATGAAGGATTGGTCGAAGGGCATGACCGCATTCGAGGTGCTCGTGTCGACGGTCCTCTCGCAGAGCACCACTATCGCGAACGAGCGGCGCGGCCTGGAGGGATTGCGGACGGCGTTCGGGCAGATCACGCCGGAAATCCTCGCCGGCGCGGGCGACGACGAAATTGCCGCGGCGATCTGGCACGCCGGCCTTGCGCGGCAGAAAGCGCCGCGGATTCGGCGCATCGCGAAGTCGATCTGGGAGGCATGGAACGGTCGCGTCGAGCGGATCCTCGAGCTTCCCACCGAGGCGGCGCGGGCCGCGCTGATGGCGTTGCCCGGCGTCGGCCCGAAGACCGCCGACGTCGTCCTGGCGATGGCAGGCGGTCATCCGACGTTCCCGGTGGACACGCACGTCGCCCGGATCGCGAGGCGATGGAATTTCGTGCGATCCTCGGACTACGAATCGATCCGGGCCGCCCTCGAACGGCGCACGCCACCGAAGAAGCGGAAGTCGTGGCATCTCGCGATGATCGCTCACGGCCGGGCGCTCTGCCGGGCGCGCAATCCGCGCTGCGACGAATGCCCGGTTCGAAGCGACTGCGACTGGTATCGGCGTGTCCGGAACCGCCGTCGGTCGCGGGCCCGCCGCGCAACAAAAGGTTAAGAGCGCTTAGCAAATAGCGCGGGAAGCGGTGGGTCGTGGCCGTCGCCGATTATATTCAGCTGATGAAACTGCGGATCGATGCGCTCCTGTTGCTCGTGGCCGCCGCCGGGTACGTCGCGACGAGCGGCCCGGCGGTGGACCCGACCCGGTTCGGCCTACTCATGGCGTCCGGCCTCCTTGCCGCTGCCGGCGCGAGTGCGACGAACCACTACCTGGACCGAGACATCGACTCTCTGATGCGGCGCACCCGGGCGCGGCCCCTGCCGCAGCATCGGATCGATCCGCCCGCGCACGCCCTGGAATTCGGCGTCTCGTTCCTGGCCCTCGGCCTCGGGGTCGCGGGGTTCGGGATCAACGTCCTCACGGCCGCGATGATCGGCCTCGGCTACGCGGTGTACATCGGCGTGTATACGCTCGGATTGAAGCGGTCCCACGTGAGCAACATCGTGATCGGAGGCTTCGCCGGGTCGTGCCCCGCGCTCGCGGGCTCGGCGGCCGCCGCGAACGCGATCAGCCTGCCGGCGGCCCTCATCGCGATCCTCGTGTTCCTCTGGACCCCCGGCCACTTCTGGGCGCTCGCCTACCGGAGCCGGGACGATTACCGCCGCGCGGGCCTGCCGATGTTGCCCGCGGTCCGCGACGAACGCACGTCTGCATGGGCGATCGCCGGTTCGACCGCGATTCTGGCAGCCGCGAGCATCGCTTTCGTCTTCACGAGCGCCTTCGACATCGTGTACATGGTCGTGGCCGGCGTCGCGGGCGCCATCCTCCTCGGACTGACGGCGAAGTTCCTCTGGACCCCGAACGCCGAGACGGCGTGGGCGGGATACAAGTTCTCGGGCGTTTACCTTGCCCTCGTGCTTGTTGGCATCATGGTGGATGCCGTCGTGCGAATCCCGGTGTGAGCCGCTCGCGGGCCGGTGTCAACCCTGCCTTTTAATACGAGCCTCACCTTAGTATCCTCGAACCCACGAGTCGGTGGACGGCATGCCGGGGTCGGCGCTTGTTGATGGCAATCGGTTTCTCGCCCTCCGTCGTGCGGTGATCGCTTCGGACTGAGGCGACGGCGATGGCCAGCCCCGTGAAGACGGACCTTGCGGGCCCGCGGATCGACAAGGGCCTCGACGACGTCTACGTAAAGGAGAGCTCGATCTGTCTCGTCGACGGGCAGCGGGGGCGCCTCCTGTACCGGGGATATGACATCCGCGATCTCGCGACGCACTCGACGTTCGAGGAGACCGCGTTCCTCCTGCTCCAGGGGCACCTGCCGAGCCGCGAAGAGCTGGAGAAGGCGAAGGGCGACCTGGCGGCCAGCCGCACGTTGCCTCCGTCGGTCCTGCGGCTCCTCCGGTCGATGCCGGAGCACGCGCCGCCGATGGATGTCCTGCGGACGGCCGTCTCCTACCTGTACAACTTCGATCCGGAACGGGACGACACGACGCGGGCGGCGAACCTCCGCAAGGCGTGGCGGCTCGTCGGGCGTTTCGCGACGATCGTCGCGACGTACGAGCGGATGCGGAAGGGAGAGCGAGTCGTTCGGCCGGACCCGAAGCTCGGCCACGCCGAGGACTTCCTCCGGATGATGAAGGGCAAGAGACCCGACTCCGTCCTGGCGAGAATGATGGATGTCGCGCTCATCCTGTACGCGGACCACGCGATGAACGCGTCGACCTTCGCCGCGACCGTCGCGGCCTCGACCTTGTCGGACTTGTACAGCACGATCATCGCCGCCATCTCGACCCTGAAGGGTCCTTTGCATGGAGGCGCGATCGAAGCGGCGTTCGAGGCGATCGAACGGATCGGCCGGCCGGAGGGCGCGGAGGAGTTCGTCGTGAACACGTTGCGGAACAAGGAGAAGGTGTTCGGCT
>VBMM01000106.1 GCA_005878415.1 Methanobacteriota archaeon | reverse complement strand
GGCCGCGTCGGATCGTACGCGCCGACCGCGCTGAACGTCGTGCAGTTGCTCGGCTGGACCGCGTTCGAGCTCGTCATCATGGGAGAGGCGGCGGCCCTCCTGTCCCGAAACGCACTCGGTCCCTGGACGGCGGCGATTTTCGTGCCCGTCTGGGGCGCAATCACGGCCGCCCTCGCGCTCGGGGGTCCCCTCGCGGTCATCCGGGATTGGTTGGAGCGCTTCGCGATCTGGCTCGTCTACGCGTCGACCGCCGCGATCGCGGTCGCGCTCTTCCTGCGCGGTCTGGATCTGGGTCTGCGACCCGCAGCGACCGCCTCGGGATTCTCCGGGACGGGTTCCCTCCTGATGGGAATTGACCTCGTCGTGGCGATGCCGATTTCCTGGTGGCCTCTCATCTCGGACTACAATCGATTCGCGCGGAACCCGCGGGCCTCGGCGGTGGGCACCGGCGTCGGGTACGCCGTTGCGAACACGCTCTTCTACGTGCTCGGCGCAGGACTCGTGTTCCTCGGGATCACGGCATTCGGCCTCGATCCGGCGGATCCGGCCGCGTTCCTTGCGGCGATCGGGGTGCTCGGCCTCGGCGTCCTTCCCCTCCTCGTCATCCTCGTCGACGAGACGGACAACGCGTTCGCGGACGTCTACTCCGTCGCGGTGTCCGTCCAGAACCTCGCACCGAGGCGCCGTCAGGCGACCACGATCGTCGTCGCGACGGCCATCGGGACCGCTTCGGCCTGGTTCCTGCTCGCCACCGGCCAGGGACTCGGGGGTGCCTACGAGGGATTCCTCCTCCTGATCGGCGGGCTGTTCGTCCCGCTCCTCGGAGTCGTGATCGCCGATTCGTTCATGGTACGACGGGGCGCCTACGCCCCCGGAGAATTCTTCGATGCGGCGCCGCGATGGCGGTGGCCGGCCTTCGCGAGCTGGGGGCCCGGCGTGGTCCTGTATTTCGTGATCCTCCTCTTCGGCCCCCCGATCGGCGCGACGCTGCCGTCGTTCGCCCTCGCCGCCGCCCTGCACGTCGCCTTCTCTCGGCTCGAAGCCGCGCGTACACATCGGTCCTCGGTCGTCGCCGGCGATCCGTAGCCGGCTCCGGAAGAGGCTCCCACATCTGATTATCACAAAGGGGGCTCGCGCGCTCTGTTATCACCTCGGATTATCGAGCCGACAACGCTTTTTAAGCACAACCCGAGGGACGTGACGTCGAGGCACGGTGACGTCTACACGGCCTCCCGGTCGGGGGGAGCGCGCCAGAGGTCCGAATCGCCTACGAGCGGCAGTGATCCTTTGCCTTGCGATGTTCCTCCTCGCGGTCCCCTGGACCGCGCGACCGGTCGCGGCGGGCCCGGAGGTGCTCCGGGAAGCCTATGCGCCGACGCCGTGGGACAACTCCTTCGAGAATGTGTACGTGAACCAGGAGGTCGCGCAATCGTTCGTCGCGCGGACCGACTTCCTCCTCACGCACCTCGAACTCTTCGTCTTCGACCAGCCGAACTCGGGGTCGGACATCCTCCAGCTGTTCGTCGCGAACGATTCCGGGAATCACCCGGGGAGCGTGATCGGGAGCAGCGCGCAGCAGGGCGTCCGGAACTGGACCTGGGTGGCGTTCGGATTCTATCCCTGGGTCTCGCTGACGGCGGGTCAGCGGTACTGGATCGTCGCGGCCGACTCGGAGCCCCGTCCGAAGGGATACGAGTGGGCGACGAACCAGCCGGGCGGCTACACGAACGGCGAGACGCAATGGTATGACGCCAACACGGGCTCATGGGTCAGCACCGGTGCGGATCTCTTCTTCCGAGTCTACGGCGTCTCCGGGCCTTCCCTCGCGCTCGTGATGGAGCCGAATCTCGCGCCCGTCGATCCCGGCGCTACGGTGCCACTGGATGTGTACTTCAACAACAGCGGGAACGAGCCCGCCGCGACGGCCCGGATCGAGATGTCCCTCGAAGCCGGTCTGGTCTACCAGGGGGACGACGCCGCGAATGAAGGCGGCGTCCAGGTCGCGCCCCTCACGTGGAGCTTCAACGGAGTCGCGGTGGGCCCGCACCACATGACCGTCTGGACGGTCGTGGATTCTGGCCGATCGTACTACGACGGGCAGACGCTGCACGGCCGCGCGTATCTGAACTACACGGACTCGGCGGGCCAGTTGCAGGCGACCACGTCCGATTCCGCGACGGTGACCGTGGTCGTGCCGGTGATCCGCGCGGGAGCGACGGCCGTGCCGCTGCACGTCTTGCCGGGCGATGCGTTCAACTTCACCGTGTCATTCTTCAACGTCGGCTCGGGCGTGGCGCGCTCGTTGTGGCTCAACGCCTCCGTCAGTGCGAACCTCGCGGTGGTCGGGGACGACGCCGCCATGTCCGGCGCTGTGGTGCTCGGTCCGCGCTCCTGGCGTTTCGACAACGTGAGCGGACTCGCGTACGTGTTCAACGTGACGGTCCGGGCGGACTCGGCCGCGCAACCCGGAGACCGCCTCCAATTCCGGATGGACCTCGCCTACACGGATGGAGCCGGCCATCCGTTCGGGTCGCTCTCCGAGCGGTCCGAGGCTACGATCCACGGTCCGAGCATCCTCGTGGCGGCCGCCACCGACAAGGCGACTCCTCGGCCCGGCGACGTATTCCATGTCGTCTTGTATCTGAACAACACCGGCGACGACACCGCCTCGCGGCTTTGGTTGAACGCCACGCTGCCCGCGTGGGCGACCCTCGAGGATTCCCAGCCCATCGCCGGGACCTTGAGCGGCGGCTTCCTCCGGTACGTCGTGCAGAATGCCACCCCGGGCCCCTTCGCGATCACGTTGCGCCTCCGGGTCTTCGCGGACGCTCCGCCCTCCGTCTCCGTGGACGTCGGCGCGACGCTCGACGTCGCGAACGCGACCGGGACGAGACTGCGCTCGTCCTCGGCGCTCGCATCCGCACGCGTCCTGACTCCTCGGTTCGCCCTCGTCTTCGGGGCCTCCGTGACGACCGTGAGTCCGGGGCAGACCGTCGACTTCACGTTGGGCTGGAACAACACCGGCAACGAGGCCGCGGCGCGCGTGTGGTTGAACTTCACGCTCCCCGCGAAGACGCTCCTGGTGAACTCGTCGATTCCGTGGGCCACGACGAACGGGACGACGTACGCGTGGATCTTCGACGGGGTTTCCCCGGGAGTGAGACAGTTCGGCATTCGCATCGAGGGGACTGCGCGCCTCGTCGACGGGGACAGCCTCGTCGCGCGCCTCGACCTCGACTACGAGCGCTCCGATGGGCCTCTCTTCGCGGCCGGCTCGAGCACCGCTTCCTTCACCGCGACGGTCCCGGGCGCACCCGGGGGCCTCGAGGTCATCCTCCTCTGGATCGCAGTCCTCACGGCGCTCTTCCTCCTGTTCCTGCTCCTCGGCTACATGGACGTGCTGCCGCACCGCCGGTCGTCGATCGACGACGTCTTCCTGCTCCACAACAGCGGCATCCTGATCTGCCACTACTCGACCACCCTGCGCCCCGACGTGGATTCGGACATCGCGAGCGGAATGCTCATGGCCGTTCGGAACTTCGTCGCGGATGCCCTGCGGTCGAAGAACGGCTCGTTGCAGGAACTGAAGTACGGCGACTACCGCATCCGGATGGTGCACGGGCAGCATTCGATCCTCGTCGTGTTCACCCGAGGTTCCCACACGAAGGGGCTCGAGGCGCGCATGAAGGATGTCCTCGGCACGATCGAGTCGGCGTTCGAATCCGTCCTCGAATCGTGGTCCGGCCGCACGGACGAATTCAAGGGCGTCGAGGAGCACCTCCTGCGGCTCGTCCAGATCTGAGCGACCCGAAGTGCCTCCGGCAGCGACGAGAGCGCGGTCTGCCGGGCCTCCGACCTCAGACGAAGACCGCGGCGGTGTACGCGTCTTGGTTGAAGTTGCCGGGGACTCCATTCCGGAAATCGGACCAGGCCGGATACGACGCGCGGCTCGTGGCGGCGATCTGGTTGTAGTCTCCGATGAACGTCGGCCAGACGGCCGGGTCAGAGGAGACATCGCTCACGCGGACGTTGAGGAAACTCGCCCCGCCGTCCGTCGAGCGGGCCATGTATTCGTTCAGCAGGTAGTCGTTGGGGTCGTCCCGCCGATCGTAGAACGAGACATCCGCGCGACCGTCCGATCCGACGACGATCCACTGCATGAACTGCCCCGCCGTCCCGACGTCGTCGTTCACCCGAACGATGGAAGACCACGACGCGCCGCCATCGTCCGACGACTTCAGCAGGATGTCCGCGTTCCCGTTGCGGTCGTCCGACCACGCCAGGTAGATCCGACCGTCGTGGGCGCCGCCCGACGTGTCGACCGCGGCCGTCGGGTAGGAGTCGTGTCGATACGACGCGTTCGGCAGATGAATCGGGATCACATCGTCGTCCACGATCCAGGACGGCGCGAACGTCGCACCACCGTCGTTCGATGACGTCATCCAAATCTTCGTCCGCGGGACGTTCCCGTTGTCGTGGAACCACTCGTCCCAGACGATGTACACGAGCCCGCCCGGCCCGATTGCCGCCATCGAATCTTGGTAGAAGCCCTCGGCGTCCCCGTGCGGGATCGGACCGCTGACTTTCGTCGCGGACCACGTCGCGCCGCGGTCGGCCGACACCGCCACGTAGATGTCGATCTGGCCCTCGCCGCCGAACCGGGTCCAGGAGATGTACACGTGCCCATCGAACGAGCCGCCCGTTGTATCCACCGCCATCTGGGGATGGTCGTTGAAGGGGCTGTTGCCCTTCCCTGGTGCGACGATCACTGCGTCGTTCCACGTGAGGCCGCCGTCATCGGAGCGGGACAAGGCGATTGAGACGTCCTTCACGCCGCCGCCCGAGGGCGATGCCTTGAAGAAAATCCCGCCCGCGTATGCCGTCCCGTCAGAGGCGAACCCGACGATCGGATCTCCGCCGGCCTGGAACTCGCTCAGCGTGCCCTGTGGGCCGCCGGGATAACCGGGCACGAGCTGTGCCGTCCATGAGCGCGCGGCGTCGGTTGAGGTGTAGACACCGGCCCACACGGTCCCGCGGATGCGGTAGTCGTTCGAGCCGATCAGCAGGTTCCTCGCGTCGGCCGGGTTCGCGGCGGCGGCGATCTCATTCTGCGGCCGGCGGTTGTCGAACACTTGGACGTTCGGTCCCACTCGCACCACCGAGGCGCTCGCAGCGAGGGCCGGACCGGCGGCGTTTCCCGCATTCATCATCTCCACGAGTCGCGTCGCCGGATCGAACGCTAAGGGAGGAAGGCGCGACGAATCGAAACGAAGTACGCCGGCGTTCGGCGCGACCAAGATCGCCGCGATGACGATCACAAGTAGGCCGACACCTGCTGACGTCCACGTCCTTCGGTGCATGGTTCCTCCTCCGCGCGTTTCCCTCGAATCCCCGAAAAAGGGTAAAGGGGTTCCGCATGCGGAACCGGTTCGGCTCACGACTCCTGCGCGACGATGACCTGCGGCAAGGGCGCGACGGTCCCGTCCGATCGAGTGTACGTCGTGAGGGTGTCATCCACGAAGATGACCGCAGCCTTCCCGTTCTGCGGGTCGATCGCGACCTCGAACAAATCGAGGAGGTTCCGGGTGCCGCGGGCACAGCCCGTGCCGAAGGTGCAGATCACGCCCACATGGTTCGGATGGTCGGACACCGTGACTTGGGTGAACGAGGCGCCATCGTCCGTCGTCTGGGCGAGGTACGCATTCCAGACCGCGCTCCCATCGTCCTTGCTCGAGGCGGTCGTGCCGTAGTATACGACGTCGACCTTGCCGTTGTACGCGGCCACCCACGGGAACACGGCCGTCACCGCATCGCCGGAATTCACCGCCACCGCAGCGCTCCACGTCGCCCCGTGATCCGAGGACACCGCGAAGGAGACCGTGTGCGCGTCCGACCACGACGCGTACAGCTTGCCGTTCGATGGATCGACCGCGAGGGCAGGGAAGACGTTGTTCAGGGCCGTGTTGACGGCGGCATGGTAGACGAGCGCCGGGTGCCACGTCAACCCGCCGTCGGTGCTCCGGGAGACGACGATGTTGTTGAAGTTCGCGTTGGTCCCTTTTTGGAGACCGCCCTGGCCCGCCGCGTAGATCGCGAACACGGAGTGGGTCGTCGGATCCGCGACGATCGGACCTTGGTCGTTGTTGAAGGTGGACATGCCCGTGAGGCCGTCTTGGCCCGGAATCGGGCTCGCGACGGATTGCCATGTGAATCCGTCGTCATCGGAACGTTGCACGTGGATGAGAGTGCTCGAGCCGCTGTCGTGGTACGAGATGTACACGGTCAGGCCGTCGGACGTCACCCACTGGCGGTCCGCCTGGTTCGTGTCGATGAGTTGGGCCTTGCAGTTCGCGAAGTTGTTCGAGGTGTCGGCGTTCGGGCACGTGATTGCGGAGATTCCGAGTTTCGCGGCTGTCGACGGTGGGTTGAAGATCGCCATCAGCGTGCTGAAGTGCAACGTACCGGTGGAACCGAAATCGACGTCCGCGTCCTCGCCGCCGACCGCGCCGTCGATGTGCGCATCGGGTGCGCCCTGGAAGACCGGCGCGCTGCCGAATGGGGCCTTCCACACGTTCGTCTGGAACAGCCTCCAGGAGAGAGCCGTGTAGACCACTGTCCCATCGGGGCCTATCGCGACGGCCGGCTCGCTGCTCCCGTTATCTTGGAGCAAGACGTTCGTCGTGAAGGAAATTGTCGCGGATCCGGCCGCGCTCGGTTTCCCCGCGCTCGCCGATGAGGCGAGTACGGAGAACGATATCGCCACTACCAACATTATCAACGTATGACGCATGCGAAGCCTCCTCCGGGCCAACGGGCGGCGAAGGCCGAGTCCCGTAAAATACCTTTCGAGAACGTAGTATCGTCGACTGAGATTCCGATTCCGTTCTCGGGATTGATACCGGCCCGATTCCGATTGGGATAGTAATTTCCCGCTTAGCGCAAAACACGCAAAGTACGTCGACCAGATGCCGTCATCAAATCGCGCGCGCGACGCGGAGGAAGCCGCCGGAGGGCTTCGATCCCCCGACCTGCAGTTTACGAAACTGCCGCTCTGCCGGGCTGAGCTACGGCGGCGCAAGCCGCGAGGAAAAGGTCCTACGCCATAAACATTCCGAGGTCTTCCTCCGCCGCGGCCAACGTTTTAAGGAAGGACGGCGCATCGCGCGGCTGTGGAGCGTGTCGCCGGATCGTTCTACGACGGGCGCCGGTTCCGGGAGGGGACGATCGGCTGGGACGACGGCGTCGTCGTGGAGGTTGGGCCCCGCCGCGCAGGACCCACGATCGCCCGCGGGCTGATCATCCCGGGTCTCTGGAACGCGCACACGCATCTGGGCGATGCCGTCGTCACGCAGGAACTCAAGGGGACGATCGAGGAACTCGTCGCGCCGCCGCACGGACTGAAGCACCGGGTCCTTGCGAAGGCGAAGGACGCCGCCGTGATCGCGGCGATGCGGCGCGCCATGACGACGATGCTCCGGACCGGGACGACCGGCTTCTCCGACTTCCGGGAGGGCGGGCTGAAAGGCCTGAAGCTCCTCTACGCCTCCGTGGCGGCGCTCCCGCTGGGCGGGGTCGCGCTGGGTCGGCCCGCCGGGCTCACCTACGAGCGCCGTGAGGTCGAGGCGATCTTGCGGGCCTCGGACGGAATCGCGCTGAGCTCGTTCGTGGACTGGCCCGCCGACGCAATCGAGAAAGTCGCCGCCGACGTGCGACGCGCGAAGAAGATCTTCGCGATCCACTGTTCGGAGCGAATTCGGGAGGACATCGACAAGGTCCTCGATCTGAAGCCGGCATTCCTCGTCCACATGGTGCAGGCAACGGACGCAGACCTCGCGCGATGCGCGGATGCCCGTGTGCCGATCGTCGTGTGCCCGCGGTCGAACGCGTTCTTCGGGATGACGCCGGATATCCCGCGGATGCAACGGGCCGGAGTCGAGCTCCTTCTCGGAACGGACAATGCGATGATCAACGTGCCGTCGATGCTGCGGGAGATCGAGTTCGCGTATCGGATCGCGCGGCTGAAAGGCGAAATGAGCGCCCGCGACATCGTGGAGATGGCCCTGCGCGGACGTCGTCTCGCGGACCCCGACGCCGCGTCCGCGATCCGGGTGGGGGAGCGCGCCGATCTCGTGGTCCTCGATGTCCCCGATGGTGCGAGCGGCTTCGCGTCCCTCGTGCGGGCCACCGCGAGCGATGTCCGGCTCGTCGTGTCCGGCGGACACGTTTGGGCGGGCGGCGACGAACCGACGCCGAGGAAAGTCAGTCGATCCCGCCACCGTCGCTGAGGCCATCTCCAGGGAGAGATTCGGAGCGGCGCCATGAGTATTTACCCCATGCTTTATCCCGGGACCTCCCCTTCCGGCGGCGATGGCCTCGTACGACGACGTGATGTCGTTGTCGGTCCGTCGCGGTTTCCTCTGGCCCGCCGCCGAGTTGTACGGGGGCTTCGGCGGCTTCTACGATTACGGCCACAATGGCGTCCTCCTGCGGCGGCGCTGGGAGGACCTCTGGACCGAGACGTTCCTCGGCCTTAGCGACAATTACTACCTGATCGACACGACGACGATCCTGCCGGAGGCCGCGCTGAAGGCGTCCGGCCATGTGGACCATTTCACTGACGTGCTCGTGACGTGCACGCGGTGCGGCGAATCGTACCGAGGCGACCATCTCCTCGAAGCCGCGACCCACGTGGAGGAGGAAGGCCTCACGCCCGCGGAGATCGACGCCCGCATCCGTGATCTGAAGATCCGCTGCCCGAATTGCAAGGGAGAACTCGGCCCGGCGCGGGAGTTCAACATGATGTTTCCACTGGGAATCGGGCCGACCGCGAAGGACCGCGCATACCTCCGGCCGGAGACCGCGCAAGGTGTGTATCTGAACTTCAAGAGAGAATTCGAAGCCCTCCGGCGCAAGCTCCCGATGGGGCTCGCGATCGTCGGCCGGGCGTACCGCAACGAAATCAGCCCTCGACAAGGGACCTATCGGATGCGGGAATTCCTCCAGGCGGAACTGCAGATCTTCTTCGATCCCGCGACGTTCGCGGACTTCGTTCCCCTCGACACCTCGGCCGGGGAGCGCATCCGCATCGCGTGGGCCGCGGAGAAGAACGAGCCGACCGCGCACGAAATCGCCGCCGAAGCCGTCGTCGAGCGGGGCCTGCCGTCCTGGTACGTCTACCACCTTCTCGCCGTCCAGCGATTCTACCTCGCCGCCCTCCGGATCCCGCGGGACGCGTTCCGGTTCGCGGAACTCGATGAAAAGGAGCGGGCCTTCTACAACAAAATCCATTTCGACATCCAGATCCGGCAGGAGAGCCTCGGCGGCTTCCGCGAAGTCGGCGGCGTCCACTACCGCACGGACCACGACCTGAAGGGCCACGAGGCGGGCTCGCACACCAAGCAAGCCGTGACGTTCGGCGCATCGAAGCTGGTGCCGCATGTCCTCGAGTTGTCGTTCGGCGTCGACCGGAACGTGTGGGCTGTCCTCGATCTCGCGTTTGCCAAGGGGGACCGACTCGTCCTCCGGCTCCCCCCGCGGCTCGCGCCCGTGACGGTCGCTGTGTTCCCGCTCGTGAACAAGGCCGGGATCCCGGAGCGGGCCGAGTCGATCTTCGCGAGCCTCCGGAAACGCTTCACGGCGTTCTATGATGATTCTGGCTCCATCGGGCGACGATATGCGCGCATGGACGAGATCGGGACGCCGTTCTCGGTGACGGTGGACCACGAGAGCCTCGAAGGAAACGGCGCCACGGTCCGCGAGCGAGATTCTCAGAAGCAAATCCGCGTGCCCGAGGCCGAGCTCGCAGACGCGATCGCGAAGCTCCTCTCGGGCGAGACGTCCGTCGTCCCGTGAGAGCATGCGACCGCCGCGCCGCATCGACGCGTTTGTGCGGGATGTCGAAAGGGCGATCGACGTCGCGGTCGACGGTCAGCCGCGGCCCGTCCTCGCCTTCTCCGGAGGGTTGGCCAGTTTGCTCCTCGCGATGGTCGGGCGAAAACGCTCCGACCTCCGATGCCTCGTTGCGGGCGTCGAAGGATCCGCAGACATCGCGGCCGCCAAGAGGGCGAAGGACTCGTTCGAATATCGGGTCGAGGTGGTCGCCCTCGACGCCGCGCGAGTCCGGACGATCGCGACGGGACTCACGACGGATTTTCCGGGTCTGACAGGGGCTCAGAGGAGCGAGCTCGTCCCGCTCCGCGCGGTCCTCTTGCGCGCTCCGGACACGAGCGTCCTCGCAGGACTCCGCAGGGTACGCCATTCGGTCGAGGTGGGCCGGGCCGCGGAACGCGCGGGAGTTCGGCTCCCCCTGTTCCATGTCCAGGGTGGCGGCGTCTCGCGCGAGACGGTCCGATCGGCGGCGCTGTATCTCGGCCTCCCGGCGGCGTGGGCCAGGGTGCGCCACCGATCCCCATCCGAGGGGGCGGGCATCGTCCACTTCCTGCGTCCTCGCGACGCGAGTAGCTCCTCCGAAGATGATTTGCTTGGTGATAATCAGTAATTCGCGGGCTGTTCGGTCCGTGCAACGAACATCGGAACATTCAATAGACCCTTGACGAATGATTGCCGCCGTACCAGTCACTCCGCCATGCGGATAACAGGTTGGGGGGGCGCCAACCGGTGCAATCGGGCCGAACACACGTATCGCGAGTCATCTCCAGCGCGGCCTTGGTGCTCTTCGCATTTCTGATTGTCGCAGGCAGCGCGAACGCCGCGCTTCCGCGGTCGTTCTATCAGCTCGCCGTCATCATCGTCGATCGAGAAGCACCACAGGTCGACTTCAGCTTCTGGCTCGACTCGCCATACTCCTCGACCAACAACCAGACGATGGCGAAGACGATCGACATCACCGCAAACTTTGGCCCCGAACTGACATGCGACTCTTCCGGGTGCCAGACTTCCTCTCAGTACGTCGGCCACCTCGACAATGCGAAAGGGGATCAGTGGTTCAACGTCACCACGCAGCTGGCGCCGAGTCCGACAACGCCGGTCTTCACGACGGTCAATGTGCACGTCGTGTACACCGATGCGGACGGCGCGCAAGCGCGGACGATCGACCGGTCGCTGACCTTCGCCGTCCACTACGCGGCGCCTCCGCCCTCCCTGAACATCGCCGCGGCCGCGGCGGCGGGCCTCGGTGGTGCAGGCGTCCTCGGGATCGGGCTGTACGCAATGCGTCGGGCGCGACTCGAGGAGTTGTACCTGATGCACGACAGCGGCATGTTGATCCGCCATTGGTCGCGCAAGCAAGGGATCGTGCACGACAGCGACATCATGAGCGGCATGTTGATCATCCTCCAGGAATTCGTGCGCGACTCGTTCGACGACCGCCGCGGGACGCTCGAGCAACTCCGCTTCGGGCAGCGGCAGGTCATCATGGTCCGAGGCGAGCATACGGTCCTTGCGGCGGTGATCGAAGGCCGCTACGTGAACGGGCTCCCCCGGAAGCTGCAGCTGTCGGTGTGGGAGTTCGAGCGGTCGCACTCAGACACCCTCGCGAAGTGGGACGGCGACGTCGCGCTCCTTCCCCAGGCCGACGCGATCGCGCAGCGGTTCATCCGTCCGCGCCTCCGCTTGCACCCGAACTGAGCCGTGTATTCGCAACGCTGACATTGAGCCAGCAAGCGTTATAAGCGCGGCGCTCGCATGGGAAGGCGTCGCCTATGGTTGATGACCACGTCAAGCGTAAGGTTCTCCTCCTCGGCGACGGCGCCGTCGGCAAGACGAGCATGATCCGACGCTTCGTCGTCGACAAGTTTTCGGACGACTACATCACGACGATCGGCACGAAGGTCACGAAGAAGGACCTCCGGCTCGAATCCCCGAGCGGCGCGACGGACCTGACCTTCATGATCTGGGACGTCCTCGGGCAGAAGGGGTACAAGGGCATCCAGGACAGCTCCTTCCAGGGAGCGAAAGGCGCCCTCCTCATCTACGACGTCTCTCGACCGGAGACGGCGGAGAGCCTCCAAGACTACTGGATCCCCCATCTCCTCGACATCACGGACGCGATCCCGATCGTCGTCGTCGGAAACAAGGTGGACCTCGTCGCCTCCCGCCGGGCCGCGCAGGAGGACCTCGACGAGCTGAAGGACGCGCTCGAGGTGAAAGGCTTCTTGAGCTCCGCGAAGACCGGGGAGAACCTCGAAGCGGGATTCCTCGCGCTCGCGAAGTCGGTCATCTCGGACTCGGGCGGGAAGAGGGCGAGAGGCATCGCGGTCGACGGGGTCACGAACGAATACATCACCGTGGCCGACGCGATCATCATGGACTTCTGCGACGTCATGGGCGGCCAAGAGGCGGCGATGCCCATCGTCCGGCAACAGATCACGCGAGCCGGAGTCGACGTCAAGGCGCCGACGCGCGAAGGACTGCGCCTCGCGGTCGACTGCCTCGCCGAGGCGGAGTCGGCGTTCCGCAATGCGGACGACGTCGAGGCGAGCAAACTGAAGCGCCTCGGCTGGATCAAGGAAGTGTCCTGATCAAAGGACCCGGACCATGTACGCGCCGTCGCGATCGTAGCCGATCGACCGATAGTATCCCCGCACTCCGACGCCCGCGGTCACGCGGACGGTCCGGACGCGAAACTCCTCGCGGGCGATCCGCTCGGCCTCCGCCATGAGGCGCTTGCCGAACCCCCGGTGTTGCCAGCGCCCCTTCGCCTCCGAGTGGATGGGCACGACGCGACCGAACACCTTCAGTTCGCGCACGGTGGCTCCTGCGCGGTCCACCCGCATCCGCGCGTATGCGACGAGCACATCGAGCTTCGGATCCTCGATGCTCAGGAACACCTCCGTGCCGCCCGACGACTCGTACTCGTCGCGGAGGAGGGAGAGGTCCTCGGGTCGCGGGATGATCCCTCGAAGTCCGACTTCGCGGCAGCGGATACACCGACATCGGAGGCCGAAGCGCCGGAGTCGCTCGTTCGCGAGGACGCGCAGGTCGCCCCTCTTCGCACCGTCCTCGATGTCGGCCGCGCCGATCTCTCGCTGCACGCGCTGGATGCGGCACCACCGAGGCACGATCGCCTTGATCCGGGCGACCAGCTCGACCGCCTCCGCCGTTCGCAGCGGCGTGTAGCGACCGGATTTCCAGAGGCCGTACAGCGCCGTGCCCGGGAGGACGAGGGTCGGATAGATCTTCAGGAAGTCCGGCCGGTAGGCCGGATCGTCGAACAGGACGCGGAACGACTCGAAGTCGCGGTCCACGTCGGACCCAGGGAGTCCGGGCATCATGTGCGCGCCCACCTTGAGGCCCGCGTCCTTGGCGCGCGCCATCGCCGCCCGGCTGTCCGCATCGGTGTGCCCGCGATGGACCCGCTCGAGGACGTCGTCGTGGGTCGACTGGATCCCCAGCTCGACGCGGGTCGTCCCGAGGCGCACGGACGCCTCCACCTCCGCGCCGAGGAAGCAGTCCGGTTTCGTCTCGATCGTGAGGCCGATGCACCGCACGCCAGCGCTCTCGTTCGCGGTCTGCGCCTCCTCGAGGGATCCCGCCACGGATCCGTTCATCCCGTCGAGGCATCCCTTCACGAACCACTCTTGATACGCGGTCTCGAGGGCGGTGAACGTGCCGCCGATCACGATCAGGTCCACCTTGTCCGTCTCGTGCCCGTTCGCGCGGAGGGACCGGAGGCGCGCGGCGGTCTGCGCGCACGGGTCGTAGCGGTACTCGGCGGCGCGCATCGCCGCCGGCTCCGTGCCCAGATACGATTGAGGGGTGCCGAATCGCGGGCCGCCGGGACAATACGTGCAGACGCCGTGGGGACACGCATGCGGCGCCGTCATCACGGTGACCACCGCCACGCCGCTCGCGGTCCGGGCCGGCTTCACCCGCAGGACGTCCCGAAGCCCCTCCTGCATGTCGCGCGGGATCGCCGCGAGGATCGACGCGTCGTTGGGCAGGCCCGTGAGGCCGTGGGTTCGCGCGAGACGAAGTTTCAGCCGTTGCATCTCGTCTTTCGACGACGGCGTCCGCCCGCGGAGTTCGCCGATCAACGCGTCGAGGAAGGCGGCGTCCGGCGGCAGCGCGAGCATCAGCGGTCCGTCCTATCGTGTAGATCAGTTCATCTTCTCCGGGGTCCGCGGCGCCACATCGTCCTCCCGGCGGCCGAACAGACCGACCGCCTGGGACAGGCCGACGCCCAGGTAGGCGATCCCGCCGAGGCCGAGGGCGACCCCCATGATGCTGCCGACCGCGTACGCGTCGCCGAGCGCGCCGACCGGGCCCGTCAGGCCGAACCACGCGAGGAACAACACGACCTCGAAGAGGGCCAAGACGCCGACGCCCGCGGACGCGATCACGAGGCCGCTCACGCCCGAGGAGGAGAGGCCCGCGGCGAGGTTCGCGCGCCACAGCGCCGCCCCGACGCCGGCGAGGAAGAGGATCTGCCCGAGGTTCGAGGTCAGGCGGAGCACATCCGTCGCGTCGGGCACCGAGATTCCCGCGGCGGCGGCGAAGGCCTCCCGGTAGAGCTGCGAAAGCTGCGAGAGGAAGTACAGCCACACGCCGAGAAACGCAAGCCCGAGCCAGCCCCGCGGGGCCCGGACGCCTCCGAGGCCCACCCGCGCCGGTGCCACGGCGGTCGTATTCCGAAAAGAGGGGATGAACCTTGTCCTCTCGCCCCGCGTCAGCCGTACATCGTGCCGGGCTTATCGCCCTTGGGTGCCTCGCCGGGGACCTGCTCCATCACGTCCACCGCGAGGATGACGTGCAGCGGGATCAGCCGCAGTTTCCCCTTCATTTCCTGGTGGCTCTCGTCCAACTCGACCACGATCGCATCGTCCGTGCCGATCGTCGCGTACCCGCGGAAGATGCCTTTCGTGACCTTCGTGCGTTCCCGCGTCTCCATGGACTCGATGCGGTACCGCGATCCTTTCGTCAGTGCGATGACATCTTGGGGCATCGTCTACCTCCGTTGCTCCGCGAGCTTCTCGAGATGATCGACCGTCTTGCGGTAATTCTCCATGGCGATCTCGACATTTGACTCGACGAAGTTCCATGCCTTCGAGAGGTTCCCGTACCGAACGCGATAGCCCTTTCGGACCGCCCCCCGCTCGTTCACGTTCACCTCATCGAGGAGGTCCATCTCTTTCAGCTTGTTGATGTGTCGGTAGATCGTCGCCTTCGTCGTCTTCAGCTTCGCCGCGAGCTGCTCGACGGTCCACCCCTTGTCCATCCGGCCCAGGAGGCATTCGACGAACAGCCGGTACGGCACGGACTCGCGGACGCTCGTCGCGTCCGTCTTCGGATCGTACCCTTTTGGGATGTATCCAATCTGCGTGAGGAAGAGAAGCGCGACGTCGTCGATGTCCTTGAGCGGAGTGAGGGGCGTGTTGCTCACCACGGCGATCTCAAATGGCAAGGGGGAACCCTTCGGCCCGGAACTGGCGGAGGCTAGTTAAGGTTTACCATTGAATTTTATCGGCGTACCTAATAATAATAGCGCCTAGACATCAACAATTCCACTGTAGGTATCGACGCGCAGACCTCGCGCGCGCATTTCGCGGACGAGCGCGTTGATGCCGATGCTGTCCGAGGCGACGTGGCCCGTGACCACGAGGTTCTTCGACCCCTCGCGACCGTACCGCTCCCACAACCGCTGGAGGGCCCCGGCATTGATGTGGATGTAGAAAACCGTGTCGATACGGTTGTCGTACGCTGCGCGGGCGACGGGGACGCCACCGTTCGTGCCCGCGCCGTGGTGGACCGCCCATGCCCCGAGGGGATTCTCGAGTTTCCCCATGCGCAGGACGATCCGCGTGTGGGCGGACTGGAACTCCGGGATCGCCGAGAGCACGTCGATTGCGTCGCGCACCCGCGCATTCGGCGGGAGTTGCGCGCGCAGCGTCTCGTCCATCACGCGCCGACCGATCTCGTCGCACGGATTGTGGATGCACATCAACCCGATGCCGATCATCCGCGCGATCGACGGAAGTCGGTCGTAGTTCTCCGCGTGGACCTGCGGCTCGCGCTCCTCCTGCATCTCGCGGACCGCCGCGTCCGCGGCGGCTTTCGGCACGCCGTGGCGGACGAGGATGTCGCCGTGCTTCGATAGGACCTTCGGGAACTCGAGGATCGCGGACCCGCCCGTCGGATGGTGCGCGATCACGAGGTCATACCCTTTCTCCTTCGCCACGAGGAGGTCGGCCGCCTCCACATCGATGCCAATCAGGACCCTTCGGACGTCCTTCGCGGGGACGTTGATCGTGGTGTCGGCAGGGACCTCCGACTGTTTCGCGAGGGCGAGCGAGAGATCCAGGATCTCCTGGGAGTCCATCAGCTCCGGGGAACGGGCTCCGGTGCATAACCCTTCTCCGTCCGCTCGGATTCGCCGAGGGCAGCCAAAGGCTTTTCATCCCGGCACCGATGCGGATGGGGGGAAGGTCGTGGCCACCCGAGCCTCATCCGACGAGATCGCCCGGACCGGGGTCACCGTCCGGATCCCGCCGGCGCTCCGTTCCTACACGGACGGACAGGACGAGGTCGTCCTCGAGGCCGACGACGTCGCGTCGCTCCTCCGGTCGCTCGACCGGGGGTTCCCGGGGATCCGAGACCGCGTCGTCGACGAGGCGGGGCAGCGGCGGCAGT
The DNA here is from genome assembly GCA_005878415.1 of Methanobacteriota archaeon. Taxonomy (GTDB): domain Archaea; phylum Thermoplasmatota; class Thermoplasmata; order RBG-16-68-12; family RBG-16-68-12; genus RBG-16-68-12. Next base: position 240 of record VBMM01000106.1, on the reverse strand, counting down.
ACGTGAACATCTTCGTGAACGAGGACCTCTTGTGGTCGTCGCTCCCCGAGGCGCGGCTCCGGCGCGGGGACGTGGTCCATATCCTCCCGAGCGTTGCAGGCGGTTGACATGGCGCGGATCAAGAAGGGCAGCGTGGTCGTCGCGGTGGGGACGAAGAAGGGCGGATTCCTGTTCCATTCTCTGGACCGGAGGAAATGGTCCGTCGAGGGCCCTGTCATGACGGGGATGACGGTGTACCAC
>VBMM01000054.1:4278-12793 GCA_005878415.1 Methanobacteriota archaeon | reverse complement strand
CACGTCAGGACGCCCTTCCAGTACGCGAGGGCGCTGAGGACCCCGGTCAACAGCGTGCTGATGGCGACGGAGGACACGAAGTCCAGCGGCATGAATGCGCCCGCAAAGAGGGGACCCATTAAAGCCTTTGTCACCTGAGTTCGCCGCTACGCGAACCAGGAGTCGAGCGACCGCTGCTTCTGCTCCGACCGCGCGCTGCCGAATTTCTCGAGGGCGGCATCGATCCGATCGCGAGAGAAATCGTGCTCGTCGCAGAGCATGCGCCGCACGCCGTCGGCGTCGGGGTCGCGGAACTCGATCCTGACGTCCTCGACGACCTTCGGGCGAAGGAAGATCCCGCGGACCTCCTCCTTCGATTCGATGTCCACGCCGAGTTCCGCGAGGGCGGGCTCCAGTGCGCCGTGCTTCTTGATCAGGGCGAGTGCCTTCTTCGGACCGATGCCTTTCACGCCCTCGTTGAAATCCGTGCCGATCAAGAGTCCGATGTCCACGAGTTGCTCCCGGGTGATCCCGAGGGTCGCGAGCGTCGCCTCGAGGACGATCTCTTCGGGCTGGACGTCGACGTAGACGTCCTTGCGGGGCAATTTCCGACGGCCCGAGATCGCGAGGTTCTTCACGAGCCGCGGCGAGCCGAAGAGGAGGGAGTCGAAGTCCTGTGACGCCGCCGCGTACGCAGTTCCGGCGCGCGCCATCGCACTCGCTTGCGCCTCCCCCTCGGCCGGAGCCTGCACCGACGGGAGCCCGAGGAGGTCGAGGAGCTTCTTCGACTGCTCGACCATCTCATCCGTCAGCCGTGAGGTCTGCATCGCTTTCGTCCGGGCGGTCGCGAGGTCTCCGATCTCCACGGCCTCTCGCCACTCCCGTTCCGCGCGTTGCTTGACCTCCCCGCGGGCCACGAGCGTGCGGGCCTTCAGCCGCGGCGGCTCGCCGTCGAACACGAACGCGGGTTTGATTCCTGCCGCGACGAAGTTCGAGAGGCGGTAGATCAATCCGGAGAGATGCGACGTTACGCGACCTTGGCGATCCATCAGCGGCGTACCGTCGGGCTGCCGGATAATCGCGAGGAATTGATAGAGCGTGTTGAATGCGTCGATCGCGAGGACCTTTCCCGAGAAATCCTCGAGAGTCCGAGGCTCGGAGGTGACGAGGTCTGCGAGATTCAGCCCCATCCGCTGTGCGATGTCGGCCCGCGGGTAAAGGCTTTGCCATCTACGGTTGCGTGACTCACCGGGAGACCGTCACTTTCACCCCCCTCTCCCCTGGAGCTTCAAGTCACGGAAAGCCATGACAACGTCGATGGCCGGCCCGCGCGTGGTCCGCGGCCTCTCCTTTCCGGCCGGGGATTTACCTCCCTCGCTCCTTAGCCTGCTCGGCGAGTTCCGCCTCCTCGTCAACAAGTCGATTCGGATCGCGCTCCACGACGACATCAGGTCCCGGGTCCGCCTTGCGAGGACTGCGTACGGACGACTGTCCGAGGAACACCATGTGTATAAGCAATACATCCCTAGCGCCTTTGAAGTTGCCTTGGCCGCCCTAAAAGTGTATCGGCGTCGGGTGAGGAAGGGAAAGCGGACCGCGGTCCCGTTCATTCGCCGCCTCCTCCTGAGGGCGGAGAACCAGTCTTACCGGCTAGATCGCACCACCGGCCGGTTACGGATCCCAATCCGCCGCGGGGAATGCGTCGACGCCCGAGCCGTACGAACCGACAGCGGCCATCGCCCTCGACACGAACGAGGATTCTTTGGACGGCGTAGAAGCGGACGGCGAAACGAGTCGTCTCTTGAGCGTGCCCTTCGGCGGCGTTCGCCAGGTGCAGGCAACTCACTTCCGTCGACGGCAGCTCTTGGCTAAGAAGAAGGCCCGTGATCGCCGGGTGCTGCGACGTCTGCTCGCCCGGGAAGGGAGGCGGGAGAAGGACCGCGTGTTGCAACGGCTCCACCGGGTGAGCAAGGCCCTCGTCACGGTAGGGAACCGCAAGAGGGCGGCGATTATCCTCGAGGACCTCACCCTCCGTGGCGCCGGCGGCCGTTCGCGGAGGATGAACCGACGCCTCTCCTCGTGGCCCCGTTCCGAGATCCACCGTCAGATCGAGTACAAGGCCGCCCTCGCGGGCGTGCCGGTCATCAAAGTCAACCCTCAGTGGACCAGCAAGACCTGCCCAGTGTGTGGCGCCCGGCGCCGAGATAGGGTGGGCCAGGATTTCGTGTGCCTGCATTGCGACTGGGAAATGGATCGGCAGATCAACGCGGGCATGAACATCCTGAAGACCGCCTTGGCCTCGAACGAGGCCTTGGCAAGGGCTGTACGGTTCCAGCCCGGTGCCCTCCGCCATGATGTCGTGAGTCCCCTCTACGACTTGGTCCGAGGAGGACCAAGCGCACGGGACGAGCCGAGCGGAGTGGAGTGCGGTGCGGATGTGGTCCGATAGACGCCACCACCCGCAAACGTCCTAGAACCGCCGTCTACATCTCCGCGGCACGGACGCCGAGGAGGAACGTCTCTTCGCCCAAGCCCGCTTCGATGACGTATGCATCGGAGGCCGGCTCCTGCACGAACGTCAGGTCGAGCGCGTTCGCGTCCCGGAGGATCATGTCCTTCCAGGGCTGCAACATCGCGCGAAGGCCTTTCGCCGCGACCAGTTCGATCTCGACGACCCGGTCCTCCGCGACGTGCATGTCCTTGCGGGCATCCTTGACGAGCATGACGATCTCCTTCGCGTAGCCTTCCGCGATCAGCTCCTTGGTCATGCGCGTGTCGAGGAACACGACGCCGCCTTCGAACGGCTCCTCGACGACGTGGTCGGGCACCGATTCGACGAATGACACCATGGAGGGATCGATCCGGACCTTCTGTCCCTCGATCCCGACCGAGTACTCGCCGCGGTCGAGGCCCGCCTTGATCTTCCAAGCGTCCTGCGAGCGCAGGAGGATCTCGATCTTCCTCGCCCAGAGCCGGTACGACGCGCTCACGGACTGCATGTGCACCTGCACGTCGATCTTCATGCCCCGCCACGTGTCCGTCGGGAGGACGAGGTCCAGTTCCTTCGCACCGCTCTGCCCGACGATGACCTTGCGGAACGCGCTCGCCGCGTCGTAGCCGGCCTGGTCCGCCGTCTTCACCGCGATTCGCGCGACGGGCCAGTACCGCTCGATGCCCGCGCGCCGCTTCGCTTGGAACGCCGCTTCGAGCGTGAGCCGAAGGAATTCGACGTACGTGTTGACCTGGTCGTCCGAGATCTGGAGGGTGCCCGCCTCCTTCGAGGCGGTGATCGCCTGCCGGATCTGCTTCGCGATCTCCTCGGTCGGGCCCACGGTCGCGTCCGAGACGTGTTGCAGGACCGCCACCCCCTGCTCGTACCCGCGGGCCTCGATCGCGGACCGGGCCCACGCGACGAAGTCCTGATCGCCTTCGCCCATCAGCAGGCCGCGCTCTACCATCATCGGGATCTTGCTGACGGTGGAGTCCTCGAGCGGCCCGAGGGAGACGCCCTCGACGTCGGTCACGAAGAGCGCCTTTCGCACGAGGTCGCGGATCCCGACGAGTTCGGCGGGGTCTCCCGTCCACGCCTCGAGGCGCGTTCCGTAGGCGTCATGGATCTCGCGGAGGACCTGCATCAGGTAGAGGAGGAGGATCGACGGCTCGCGTCCGTGGAGCGACACGACGAGGATCGCGTGCGGCGCCCGCAGGGCGACGATCGGCACGCCGGCAATCGTCGTGCGCTTCACCGGCTTCGAGCCTTCCGGGAACGCCTTCGCGACGAACGTCTTGACCTGTCCCTCGAGCGCCGCCGCTTTGGAGACCTCCTCCGCCGGCAGGTACGCCCGCGCCTCGTGGCACACGATCGCCCCGGTCGAGTGGAACAGGAGGGCGTCGTCGATCACGTAGCCGCCTTCTTCTTCGACGCGGACGACCGCGGAGTCCGTGGTCTGGTGCTTCCCCTCGTCGAGCGGGCGCGTGTAGTGGACCTCGAAGTCGAGGTCCATCGTCCCCGCCTCCTTCGGCCGGAGGCCGAACTCGAAGGTCGTCTTCTCGTTCGGCTCGATCTTCTCGATGACCTTGAGGCCCTGCACCTCGACGGGCCCGCTGACGATCGGGGTCACGTGCTCGGCGGGCCAGTTCCCCTTGTTCGTGATCGCCATCTCGAACCGGCTCCACCGGTTCGCCTGGAGGCCCGGGCTCTTCGTCTCGAGGAAGAGCCGCGGGTAGCGGTCCTTCAGGATCTGCCCGACGCGCGCCTTCGCGGTCGCCTCCGCCTGGTCGATGAGCGGCTCCAGCCCCTTCAGGTCCTCGGTGCGTAACGCGTCTTCGGCCTTCTGGAGCAGCGCCTGGACGTCCGCGACGTCCACGTTGACGGCCTTCGCGTGGGCGACGATCGCCTGCACCCGCGCGAGGTCGGCGCGGCCTTTCTCGAGGACCGTCCGCCGCCGCTGGCGGCCGAGGGACTCCTTCGCCCGCCGGAGGAAGTCCTCCATCTGCCGGGGGTTCTTCTTCTGGATGGCCCCCTCGATCTTCGTGAGGTACGACTCCGCCTCGCGGACGTCGAGGTTCTGGCTCTTCGCGATCTGGATGTCGTTGATCAGGGACGCGAGCTCGACCTCGACCTTCTTGGACGCGAGCTCGCCTTTCTGGCGTTCGACGGACTCGTGGAGACCCTGCTGGATCTCCCGCACCCGCTCGTACTTGCCCTCGTGGAACGCTTCTTCGGCCTCCCGGAGCAGGAGTTCCGCCTGGCTCGTGTCCGCGCCGATCCCTTTCATCTCGGCGACGGTGTCGCGCGAGGCCGTGAGGACGTCCGCCATGCGATCCCGGAGTTGCGTCTGGATCGAGTCCGCCTGGGCTTTCGCCTTCTCGATGAACTGCCACGCGAGCTGGATGTCGCTCTCCAGGGTGGATTGCGCCTGCCGCAGGAGCTCGTTCGCCTCCATCGTCTGCTCCGCGCCGAGCGCCTCGATAACCCGCGCCGTCAGCGTGACGGGGCTGTCCGAGAGCGCGCCCATGTCCGCCGACGGGTCCTTCGCTACGAACAGGAGCTTCTTGATGATCGCCTCGATCCCTTCGAGCTGGTGCAAGAGGCCGGTCCACTTCTCGAGCACGGGGCCGTAGCGGTCTTCGACCTCCTTGAGGACCTGCAACATGTAGAGCGGAAGGAGCTTCGGCTCCTGCCCGACCAGGACCGTCGCGATGAAGGTGTGCGGTGACCGCTCGATGAGAATCTTCGAATCCCCGAAGTCGAGTCGCTTCATGCCGACTCGCGTGCGCGACTTGAACGAGTCCTTGACGAAGTCCTGGACGACCGTGAGCATCCCGGAGAAGATGTCTTCGTCGATTTCCTCACGGAACTTGCGGCTGTGGTGCGCGATCAGCCGGCCGTCGGAGTGGATTAGGAAGACGTCCTCGACCAGGTACGTCGCCTCGGGCTCGACGCGGACCTGCTTCGTGTCGCGGACCTCGTAGCGGTTCTCGTCGAAGAGCCTCTGGTACGAGATCCCGACCGCGATCGGGAGCGAGCCGGTTCCCTTGGGCTTCAATCCGACCCGCACGGGCACGGACTCGCCCACGCCGATCTCGGGGATCGTCTGGACGCCCTTCGACTCGATGTCCCCGGAGAACTCGATATGCACGTTCCGGGCCGGCAGCTTGCCGCGGTTCTCGACCTCCAGCAGATATTGGTTCCACTCGCCCGCCTGCAGCCCCGCCGTAGGTAGGCGGAGCGCCAGGTTCGGGTAGCGGTTCTTGATGAAGTTCTGGATCTGGATGCGAGCCGCTTCGCGTTCGCGATCATCGTCGAGACGGCGTGGACGCGGGACTCGTACTTGTCCATGAAATGGCGGGTGCGCGACTCGTCGAGCGCCGCGCGGGCGTTCGCGAGGCCGGCCTGGAAGCCGTCCACGTTCCCCTCGCCGATCGCGCTGCGGGCGCTCTCCAGGTGGGCCCGCGCGTCGTCCGCCGGGATGCCGAGCCGCTCCGACTGGGTCACGACGTCTTCGAGGTTCTGGATCTCGCTCATCGACCGCTTCTCGAGGGAGTGTCGCTTCGCTTCGAGCAGCCGCTCCTGGAGGTCCCCTTTCAGGCGGTACACCGCCTCGAGGTCATCCGCCTCCGCGGCGTCCGCGGCGTGCGCACGGTACTCGTTCAGCTCCTCCTCGTGAAGGCCGAGGGAGACGCCCTCCACGACCATCGGGGCGAACGCGTCCACGAGGGAGCCGAGGTGCGCCTTGCGCGCCATGTCGATCTCCTCGGCGACCCGCTTCGAGAACGCCCCGATGTCCTGGAGCTCGCCAGCGTCGATCTTCGCCTGCGCTTTCGACAGCAGCTCCGAGGCCATCCGCACGTCGGCCCCGAGCCTCGCGTGCGCGTCCACCTTCGCCCGGAGTTCGATGAGGCCATCGCGAGCCGCCTCGGATTCCTTCACCCGTCGCGTCTCGTCGAGGATGTCCTCGATGACCTTCTTGTACTCGATCGCCTCGACGAACCGGCGGTCGTTGATTGCCTCGCGCGCGTTCAGCAGGACCAGATCCGCGCGGCCCGGGTCGAGGCCGCTGGCGCGCATCTCGTCGATCTCGGACTGCGCGAACTGCACGAGGTCTTTCGCGGCCGCCTCGAGGCCGACCGTCAGGCCGGCGGCCATGTCGCGCGTCTCCGCGAGCGCAGGCCCGACGTCGTGGTAGTGCCCCGCCTCGAACGCCGTCTCGGCCCGGGCGAGCGCCTGCTCCGCCCCGAGGATCGAGATGTCCGCGCGGGCCAGGTCCAGAATCGTCTTCCGGATCGCGACGAGTTCGGCGCGGGCGGCTTCCTGGGCTTTGCGGAGCCCCTCCGCCTTCGCGTCCGACTGGGCATGGAGGCCGTCCGCGACCTTCTGCTCGGCCGCGCGCGCGTGTTCCACCGCATCCGCGTACTCGCCTCGCTCGAAGTGTCCTTCCGCTTTGTCGAGGAGTGAGACGGCCTCCTCGAGGCTCATGCCGGCCTCGTGGCCGTCGTGGATCTTCCTCTCCGCGCGGTTGATGAGGTTCCGCGAGGCCGCGACGAGCTCGTCCATCAGCTCCTTCGCGGTTCGGTCGAGGCTCGTCAAGATCGATTCCACGTCGTCGAAGTTGCGCTTCTCGAGCGCCCGCTCCGCGGCCCGAAGGCCCTCCTCCGCGCCGGCGATGTCGATGTCCGCCTTCCGGAGGTCCTCGATGAGTTTCTTGACCATGATGAACTTCGTCGCCGCGCCGCGCGCCTTCTCGAGAGTGCGCCGCTGCTCCTCCTGGTACCGCTCCCTGCGGCGCTCCGCGACCTTCCGCTCGAGCTCCGCGAATGCCTCGAGTACGGCGGCGGGCCGGACGTCGTTCACGGCGGTCTCCATCGTCGTGAGGATCGGGGTCAGGTCCCCGGAGGGCACGCCTTCCTTCGTCGCGTCGTCGGCGAGACGCAGCGCGCGTTCGTACGCTTCGCGTGCCTGCCGCTGTAGCGTAATCTTGACGCCGTGGACGATCCCTTCCGCGGAGGCGACCATGTGCTCCGCCTCGCCCAATGTCCCGCGCTCGATCGCCTGTTCCGCGGCCGCGAGGATCTCCATGGCCTTCTCCAGGTCGACATGGTTCGCGACGAGGTCTGTGATCTCCGCGCGGACGGCCTCCATCCGTCGATGGATCGCCTCCGTGCGCTCCTGCTTCGTTCGGACGTCCTCTTCGTCGGTCTTCCGCTTCGAGTCGTGCGCGGTCCGCTTAAGTTCTTCGACCTCGGAGATGCACGCCTTGCCGACGTACAGCGTGTCGCCGTACCGCGCTTCCGTGTACGCCGTCTCGGCGTCCTGGAGCATCCGGGCCGCCGGATCGACCGGCACGCCGTCGGCTTTCGCGAGCGTGACGACGCCGCGCGCTTCGCCGAGCACCTCCGCGGCGGCGCTGCGCAGCAGCTCTCGCGTCGCATGAATGTCGTGCTCGATTCCGTCGAGGAGCGCGTCGGCCTGGAGGAACCGGTGCTCCTGGACCGCGATCGCGACGTCCGCGAGCTTGCCCTCGAGAGACACGGTGTCGTTCTGGCCGGCCTGCCGCAATCCGACGATGTCGTCCCGGGCCCGCAGCACGTGCTCGTTCAGGCGGGCCTCCGTCTGGGCGTCGGCGTCGGCCATGCGATTGTCGATGATCGCCTGCATGTCGACCCGCCGACCGAGCGAGATCGCATCGTCGACCTCGCGGAGGAGCTGGCGCGCCAGCGCAGGGTCGAGGCCCCGGGCCGCATTCGCCAGGATGATCTGCAGGGACTGCTCCATGATCGAGCGATGGTGGGCGTCTCGCGCGGATTCCGCGGTGCGCCGCGCGCGGACGACGAGTCGTCGAGCATTCGGGAGGTCGTGGTCTTCGAGCGCCCGTGTCAGGTCGACCAAGGTCGTCTCGAACTCGCTCGCTTCCGCGCCGAGCTTTCGGAGGTCCTCCGCGTCGAGTCGCAGGCTCGCGAACGCGTCCTGAACGGACTTCAGGAGGGCCGCTTCCCGCACCGCCTCGTGCGCGTCGCGCGCGAGGGCCCGCACCTT
>VBMM01000054.1:0-4247 GCA_005878415.1 Methanobacteriota archaeon | reverse complement strand
CGCCGCGCCTCCCGCAGGCTGTTCCGCGCCCGCTGCGCGAGGAGGGGGATGTCCGCGAACACGCCGCGCCGGAGCGCATCTCGTGCCTGCGTGAGGACCTTCCGAGCCTCCGTGATGTTGACGCCATCCTTCCGGGCCGCATCGACGTCCGCCGCCGCGCGGTCGAGGACGTCCTCGGCCCGGGCGTACTTCCGCTGCTGCTCCGCCTTCTCGATCGCCTTCGCACACAGCGACCGGATCTTTGCGTAATCTCGGAGGGCGAGCGCCTTACGTGCGTCGGCGAGGAGGGCCTCCGCGTCCGCGACGTTGCCCCCGCGCTCTTTCGCGTAGCGGACCTGGGAGCCCGCTTTGTCAAGCAAGGCCTGGAGGATCCGTTCGCGACGCTGGTCGAGCGTCCGCGTCGAGACGCGCCGCAGGAGTCTCTCGGCCGTGACGAAGTCGCCCCGCGCGGTGAGCGCCTTCGCCTGTTCGATGTTCCGTTGGAACGCGAGCGTCTCGATGCCCGCCTGCCTCGCTTCCTCCAGGATCGTGTCGGAACGCGCGAGCACATCGACGACGCGCGCCTTGCGCTTGGCGATCTCGAGGGTGCGCCTCGAGGCGCGGGCCAGGTCCAGCGCCTTCCCGAGGTCCCCCGCCGCCTCCGTCTGCTCCGCCCGCTCCGTCAGCCGCCGCGCGAACGAGGCGTCCACGGAACTCGGGCTCGAAGCGACCAGGTCCTTTCGCGCTGCGTCGATCGCCTTCCGCACGACGTCGGGTGCGGCGCGGGCCGTCGGCGCGCGGTCGAACGGCTGCCCGCAGACGTCGCAAGCGGTCCGGCCGTCCGGGACGTCCGATTCGCAGAGCGGGCAGCGGGCCATGGCCTCCAACCGAGGGGGTGCCCTCCGCACGGGGAGGGAAGACGTCGTCAGATGCCTGCTTGGCCAGTATAAATGACGCGCTTTCGATATCCCTCCTGATAACTATGTGGCTCGGACGCGCGGCGCCCGCGACACCCGAAAAGCTTCAGTAGCCGGCGGGCGTTCGACGGGCCATCCGGGCCGTCCCGACGGGGCGGCTCCGGGGGTGTTCGGGTGGCGGCGCGACGCGGGCGGTCCCTCGTCGGAATGGCGGTCGTCGACACGGACGGCGTCGAGGTCGGCTACGTCTCCGCGGAGGAGCCGAATGTGCTGGTCCTGGGCGAAGGCTCCTCGGGGCGGATGCGCCTCGGCCGGCGGTTCGTCGCGCAGATCGTGGATCGCGTCACGCTCACCGGCTCGGCGGCGGAGATCTTCACCGGCCTGAACGTGGTCGATTCGGATGGCGAGTTCGTCGGCGTCGTCAAGGACACGATGGAGGCCGAGGATGTGCTCGATTCGTTGATCGTCGAGGACGAGCAGGCCGAGATGGTCACCGTACTCCTCGAGGACGTGCGATCGATCGACGAGTGGGTCGAGCTCTCCGTGTCGGGCGACTCCCTGTACGAGGGCGGCTAGCCCTCCCCTTCCGAACCCGGAGAGAGGAACACGCCGAGTCCGATCCACACGATGAGGGCGATGGTCGCGACGATGCCCCCGTATTGGAAGACCACGTTCACGCCGAGAAGGATGACCGGGAGGATCAAGCCGATGAAGAAGCCGACTCGGGCCATGGCGGGCGCCTCGATGCCCTCGCGGCCTTAAAGGTTTGCGAGAGGACGCCGACGTTTCATCGTCGACCTTGCTTCCCGACTCACTTCGGAGTCGAAAAGAGGCTTCGGAAGAACCCCCTCAGTTTGCCGATTCGAAGGACGTTCCCCAGGATCGTGAGGAGTTCCCGGTCGCGCTTCGCGATCGCCCTCTCGTACATCGCCTGGACGAGCGGGATGACGTGTCGCTGATAGTAGATGAGGTTGCGCCACTGGAAGCCCGCGATCGCGAGGGAGACGGCGATGGTCCAGATCGCGGGGACGTTCTCGAGGAGCGGATGGAGCCAAATTGGGAGGTACGGCTTCAGGGCGATCATCACGATCCAAAAGGCGGGGATCCCGGTCGCGATCGTGCACTTGATCCGGTCCCACTTGTGGCGTGTCGTGATCGAGGTCACGAGGAATTGGAGCGTCGCGATCTCGGCTTCCCGCTCGCTATAACGACGCGGGTATGCCTCTCGCTTCCCTCCCACAACCGGTTGCACGTTCCGGCGCGCCAGGAGCCGCATCGGAGACCGCTCGATTCGTCGCCGTCAGGCGGGAGTCGCGCTATAAAGGGTTTGGGCAAACCACGGGTTGCGGACGGCCCGCGGATCCGAGTTTCAAGGATGCCCCCCACGCTTGCGGGCGGCTTTCTCCGCGGCGACGCGAATGGCCTTCAGGTTCTCCGCGATGCGGTCCGGAAAAATCCCCGAGCCGGACACAAGGATGTCCGCCCCCGCCTCCGCGACGATCGGCGCGGTGTCCACTTTGATCCCGCCATCGACCTGGAGCTCCGTCTCGAGCCGCTCTCGGTCGATGTACGTCCGGGCGTCGCGGATCTTCGGCACGACGTCCGCGCGGAAGGCCTGGCCCGAGAAACCCGGCTGGACCGTCATCACGAGGAGGAGGTCCGCGTCCGCGAGGAAGGGCTCGGCCCGTTCGAACGGCGTCGCGGGATTCAGCACGAGTCCCGGGGCGACGCCGTGGTCGCGAATCAGCTTGAACGTCGCACGGACGTCGTGATCGCTCTCCACATGGACGGTCAGGTCATCGGCGCCCGCGTCGGCGAAGGCCTTCACGAACTGTTGCGGATGGGTGACCATCAGATGCGCGTCGAACGGGACCTTCGTCAACGGCCGGATCGATTTCACCAGCGCGGGACCCATCGTGACGTTCGGCACGAAGTGTCCGTCCATGACGTCGATGTGGAGCATGTCCGCGCCCGCATGGACGGCCTCCATCACCTGTTCCCCGAGCCGATCGAAGCGCGCGGAGAGGATCGAGGGGGCGATTTTGATGCCCATCGGCGCGCCGAATGAAAGGGGGCGGGATAAGGGTTCCTTCCTCCCCCGATAGCGCGCGACGGGAAAGGGAGGAGCGAAAGGGGTTCAGGCCCGGTGGTACGACGTCAGTTCGATCTGGACGTGCAGGCCATCGAGGACGGTCACGGCCTTGACGACGTTGCCGACGTCCCCGTTGAACCACGCCTCGACCGGCGCGTGCGGCTCGCCGATTCCGTCGTCCCCGAGGCGCATCGCGAACGCCATCTGGTCCGTCGTGGTCCCGAGATCCATCAGGGGCAGCCCGACTCGGACGGGGATCGCCGAGAACGTGCCCGCCGGCGTCGTGACGTCCTCGAACATCCCGCTGGCCAAGAGGACCCGGATCGGCACGGTGAACGTGGCGTTCCGGCCCTTCTCGATGTACCAGTCCGCTCCCTCGAAGCGCCACACCTTCCAGACGTGGACCGTCGCGTTGCTCGCGGCCTCCCACGTCTCGTTCTCCCCGAGCGGGAACGACCAGATGTCGAGCGGCGGATCGTAGTTCGTCAAGACCTTCGCCGTGTACGACGCGTTGATCGTCGCGTTGTACGTTCCGTATTCCGCGTGGAACGAACCGCTGATGTGGACCGTCCGGAACTCCGTGACTTTCGCGAGGTCCGAGGCCCGGTACAACGTGTACCCGTCGACAGTCGCGTCGTTCAGCACGACGTAGGAGTGCAGCATGATCGACGCGTTTCCGTACCCGGTCTCCTGCGAGAGGTCGATCACCTTCCCGACGTGGAACGTCGCCGCGAGGCTCACGTTGTACTGCGATCCGTCGGCCGCGTCGACCGTTCGAGTGACGGTCCCTTCCAACGCGGGAGCGACCCAGAGGCTCCCCAAGCTATCGGGGGCCGAAGACGTATTCACGCTGTAGGTCCATGTGTCGCCCACATGCCAGGTCGGCGTCTCGATCGGCCCCGATGCCGGTTGCGGTCGCGTGTCGTTCGGCGATCCGAGGTTCGTGAGATTCTCGGGGCCGACGGCCACCGCGAAGGCGACGAGCAGCAAGGACGTTGCGAGGACGCTGACGATGAGCGCTTTGCGCTGCGTTTGGATCACCTCGCTCGGGCGTCCTACGAGCACTCCAGCTATATACGAATTGTGATACGGACATAGAACCGCACGCGCGTCGAATTGATTTTATATTTTGAAAACGAATGTCCGTCGGGCGAAGGGTCCGGACATGGCGCAGGCTACGCGTAAATTCAACCGCTGGATATTCGAAGGGATGTTCCTGGGATGGGGCGCGCTGATGGGCTTCGTTCTGGTGGTGGCCT
>VBMM01000053.1 GCA_005878415.1 Methanobacteriota archaeon | reverse complement strand
GTCCAGGTCCTTCGGCAACTCCCGTCCGAATTCCCCGAAGGTGAATTGCTGCACGTTCGAATAGGAGATGTTCAGGCGGACGTCCCGCACCCGGTCGTAGTAGTGCAGGTGCTCGAAGGTCGGGAAGTCCACGGGCGGGCGAAGGCCCTTCGGTTCATCAACTTTCGGCTCGACTTCCATCTCGATTGGAAAATAAAAGTGGGCCGCCGACGGTCACAGCGGCCCGCAGGTGTACGTGGGATGGTGGGGGATCCCGAGCCCGTCCGGCCGCTCGGCCCAGAACTTGAACTGGAAGCTGCCGCGGGACTGCGGATGGACCTCCACGAGGAAGCCGTTCTGCGGCGCTCCTCCGAACGCGACGAAGCGGTCGGAGAAGACCGTCGTGAGGGTCCAGTCCGCCAGGTTCGAGCTGTCGCCGTTGGCCGAGTTCACCATCGCGTAATAGTACAGGACTTTCAGGAGGGCGGAATCGGAATTCCGCACGCCCGCGGAGGCGTTCAGCCCGGGGTCGATCAGGGACGCGTACCCGGCCGGGTCCCGCCCCTCGATTTCGTGGAGGACCGCGGGCCAGTAGTCGGCCGCGCCGATGGACGCGGCGACGTCCGCGAGGATCGTCCCCGCCGCGAAGGAAATCCCCTTCGGCGCGAGCAAGGGCCCGTGCCAGCCGATGTAGTAGATCAGCCGCGTGCCCGAGACGACCTCTTCCGAACCGCAACCCGCGTAGACGGTCAGCTCGTCCGGGGTCGTCGAGTTCGGGTTCCGGACCTCCACGCGCAAGACCGCCGGCACCGGCCGGTTCGCGTTGTTCGCCATCGTCGCGATTACGTGGAACAGGCTTCCCGGCGAGACGGAATCGGGTACGCCGTCCACCGTCAGCGTGACGGCGAAGCCGGTCACCTGCACGTCCTTCGACACCGTGTTGCTCAGGGTGGGCGTCAGGATGCCCACCGCGCTCGCCGCCAGCAAGATCGCGACGAAGATCGTCGCGCGCGGCCCCAGTTTGATTCCGGTTGCCATCGTTCGCACCTCGCCCGCCCCACCGAGGCGGGTCGGATGGTTCACCCGGGCACGCAGGGATAACCCGCCCGCGTGCATGCATCGTGCACGTAGGCGGGTTGAGTCAGCCTTATGCGTCGGCGGGCGTGTCAGCCTCGACGTGCGCGTGGCCGTCCTCGGGGCGAGAGGGTCCATTGGCAGTGCGGTTGTCCGCCGAGCCCGGCTCGCGGGCCACCAGGTCCGCGCGGTGGTCCGACCGTCGTCGGGGACGGAGCGGTTTCCCGCCGGGACGGAGGTCGTCCACGCCGATCTCTACGCCAAAGAATCCGTCATCGAGGCGGCCCGGGGTGTCGACGTCGTCGTGCACGCCGCGAACGTCCCTTACCCGGACTGGCCGAGGCTCGTGCCGCGGCTTGCGGAGAACGCCCTCGCGGCAGCGGAGGCCGCGGGCGCCACGCTGGCGTTCCCGGGCAACGTGTACGTGTACGGCCGCCCCCAAACGCGGCCGGCGACGGAAGACCATCCGCAGGCGCCGCAGACGCAAAAGGGAAGGTTGCGGGTCGCAGTCGAGCGGACGTTCCTGCAAGCCCATCGTGACGGGCGGATTCGGCTCGTCTTGCCGCGGTATCCGGACTTCTACGGTCCGGGGGTCATGCACGAACTCTATCGGCCCATCTTCGAGGGAGCGCTGGCGGGAGGGCGTTGCCGATGGCCGCTGGATGCCGACGCTCCTCACGAGTTCATCCTAATCGACGACGCGGCGGAGGCGATGCTGACGCTCATCCGCACGCCGGCGGCCCATGGCCGCGCGGTCCACGTTCCGGGGCCACGCCCGATTACCCCACGGGAGTTCATCCGCCTCGTCTACGCGGCGGCCGGATCCCACGAGCCAAGGGTCCGCGTCTTCGGCCGCGGGTCGTTCCGGCTCGTCGGCCTGTTCAACCCCCTGGCCCGTTCCGCGTACGAGATGGGGTACCTGTTCGACGACCCCGTGCTGCTCGATGGGTCCCTCTACCGCCAGCTGACGGGCGGCCCCTACCCCGCGACCCCGTACGAGGAAGGCGTGCGGCGGACGGTAGACTGGTTCCGCTCCCATCGGACAACATCTTAATACCGCTCCGTTCGTTCGTCGAAGTCGCGGAGGTTCCTGCACTGACCGACGTCGTGATCGCGGGCGCCTGCCGGACGCCTGTCGGCAAGTACGGGCGGGCCTTCCGCAACGTCGAGGCGGTCAAGCTCGGGAGCACGGTCGTCGCCGAGGCGGTGAACCGCACCGGGCTCGTGCCCGCGGACATCGAAGAGGTCCTCATGGGCAACGTGATCGCCGCGGGCCTGGGTCAGAATCCCGCAAGGCAGGCGGCGCTCTTCGGCGGGCTCCCGGACCGCGTCGGCGCGGTGACGATCAACAAGGTCTGTGGCTCCGGGCTGCAGGCGGTCATGTTCGCCTCGGACATGATCCGCGCCGGCTCGGCGGAGATCCTCCTGGCGGGCGGGATGGAGTCGATGAGTCGGGCGCCGTACCTCGTGAAGGAGGCCCGCTGGGGAGTCGGGATCAACAACGTGCCGTTCGTCGACGCGATGGTGAGCGACGGCCTCTGGGACGCGTACAACCAGTTCCACATGGGGATCACGGGCGAGATCGTCGCCGAGAAGTTCCACGTCACCCGGGAGGACATGGACCGATTCGCGCTCGAGAGCCAGCGGCGGGCCGCCAGCGCGACGCAGGAAGGCCGGTTCAAGGATCAGGTCGTCCCCGTCGAGGTCCCTGGCGCGAACCGCGTCGAGGTCGACGAAGGCATCCGCACGGACACCTCCCTCGAGAAGCTCGCGCGTCTCCCGCCCGTGTTCCGAGAGGGCGGTCAGGTGACGGCCGGGAACGCGTCGCAGTTGAGCGATGGCGCGGCGGCGATGGTCGTCATGTCCGAGGATGCCGCGGAGCGCCACGGGGTGAAGCCGCTCGCCCGCGTCGTCGCGTACAACACCGTCGGCGTGAAACCGGAGTCGGTCATGGAAGCCCCGATCCCCGGCGTCCGGAAGCTCCTGAAGCAGACCGGCTTCGAGGTCGAGGACATCGACCTGTTCGAGCACAACGAGGCGTACGCGGCTGCGAGCCTCGTGGTGATGCGCGAGCTCGGGATCCCGCACGAGAAGTTCAACGTGAACGGCGGCGCGGTCGCGCTCGGCCATCCGATCGGCTGCAGCGGCGCCCGCGTGCTGACGACTCTCGTGTACGCAATGAAAGACCGCAACGCCAAGCGGGGCCTCGCGACCCTGTGCCTCGGGGGCGGCAACGCGGTTTCGATGATCGTCGAGCGGCCTTGACCTACCAATCTGCGCGGGTTCAAGTCAAAGGACCCCGGTTTCCCATTCGTGTCCCTCGCGCCTTCGCCGACGCAGTGGTCGAGCGCCACCCCCCGTTAGCGGGGGCCTAATCTCTCCTCCGTCGTTCCTAACGAATCGCGAACAAAACCGAGCCGTTGTTTCCCGAGTCGGCGAGAGCGGGGTCGGCATTTATATCCGGACATCGTTCGATCGGGGAGGCGCCATGCGGGAACCGCGGGGTGCACTCGGTGACTTCATCACGTGGGTCCTCGTCCCGGTTGCAGTTTCCACGCTGGTCTTCGAGGCCCTGATCTGGTTTCGTGACACGGGCCGATTTGACCAGAGCTGGCCTGTCGCCTTCATCGCAACCGGGGTGATCGGGTTCTTCTCCGTCTTCCAGTACTTGGTTTACAGGGGCAGAATCCGACCAGGAGTTTGGCGCGACTTCCTGTAGGCGGGCCGACGCGCAAACTCTTTTGGAATCGGAAAATTCGGCCCATGAATCGGCGGTTCGTCCGTTTGTGGCGCAACCGACTCATCCCCGGGGTTCGGGACCCTTGCCGCGAAGGAATTGCACCTGACGATACAACAGGCCGACGAACATCACGCCGAAGATGAGCGCGAGGAACCCATACACGAACGCGAGCGCAGGGGCAATTTCAAGGGCTTGTCCGGAAAGCGTGAAGGAAATCATCCCGACCGTGGCGGCGAGAGAGAGAACGAAGAGGACAGCCAGAAGGACGAGGCCAAAGAGAATGAGAAGCGACTTGAGATCGCCAAGAGCGTCGATGGTCCTCAGGCCGAAACTCCTATCATCGCGTCGAGGTAAATCTCTTCCGCCGAGGAATCTGTCGAGATTGACGCTTTGCAGGATGAGCAGCAATAAGCAAATCCAACAAATAGAAGCCCTGCGCCTCAAGCCCGTAGCGGTCGTAACGAAGGAGCCTTGTCTGTTATGGACTGAATTCCAACCCCGCAAACTCTTTTAGGACCAGGTCCTATGCCCCGTGATTTCCGACTATCCGCGAGGCAGTACGCTTGTTA
>VBMM01000052.1 GCA_005878415.1 Methanobacteriota archaeon | reverse complement strand
TCCGGTCGGAGGATCAAATCACGGTCGATGGGGATCGCGGCGTCGTCGAGCTCCCCGAAGTACGTGCGCGCGCCGTCGTGTCCGCGGTCCTCCGAAACCACGGACGGATCCTGATCGTCCGGCGGAGCGAAGCGGTCGGGAGCTTCCAAGGTCGCTGGTCCGCGGTGTCCGGCTACATCGAAGGACGAGAGGACCCGCGCGACCGCGCGGTCCGCGAAGTCCGGGAGGAGACGGGCCTCCGACGTCTCGTCCTTCGGGCGACCGGGCAGCCGGTGCTCGCACGGACCGACGCCACGGTGTACGTCGTCCATCCGTTCCTCTTCGACGTCCCGAGCCGCGCGGTCCGACTCGACTGGGAGAACATCGATCACGCGTGGGTCCGGCCCGAGGACCTGGGCCGATACGACACGGTCCCCCGGCTGGAGGACGTCATCGGGTCCGTCCTGCCGTCGACCGCGTCGACTCCCACGCCGTCCCCGAGGCGTCCGCGGAAGACGATCAGGAAGACGGTTTCCCCGGGATGACTCGGTCCACTTCCCGCTCCAAAAGTGTAAGCTGATGCGCATCGATGGCGGACGGGTTGACGGACAGCAGGAGGACCGCCCCGTTGATCGCCACCTGGTCTCGCAGGGACTGGATCAGCCGAAGGATCGTGATGAAATTGTTATTCGTCACGAGGTATTCGAGGCCGTCGATCAAGATGACTCCGGTCGTCCCGCCGAGGAATTGCTCGACCGAGAGGGAGAGTTTCTCCAGGTCCTTCGGTCGAACCGAGTTCTCCTTCCCGACGTTGCTGAGCCAGAGGATTCGGAGGTCCACGCCTCCGAACCGCTCACGGACCTTCTTCGGATAGACCCGCGTGATGCAGAGGCCCGTCTTGCCGGCCTGCAAGGCGGTCCGGAAGAGGTCGTACACCTCGCTCGGGGTCTTCTCTTCGATCAGGTACGTCGAGGAATCTTTCAACAGCGGTGTGGCCGCACCCGCTTCGCCGGCCTCGGGGCGACTCGCGCCCTGCGTCTGCGAGGCGCCACAAGCCGGGCACACCGTCCAGGCGGATGGGAGCAGGGCGCCGCAGGCGACGCACGCGACGCGCGGTGCGACGGACGGCCCGATACCCGAGAGCACGAAGCCGCATGCCTCGCATGCGTCCGAGCCGGGCGGGACCGGAGCTTGGCAGTGGGGACAGGGCGTCGCCTTCGTCGTCGCGGGCTCGCCGCACCGGGGGCATCGTCGCACGCCGGGGGGAATCGTCGCGCCGCAGGCCGGACACTCGACGTCGGCGGGTCCTTCCTTCGACAGCGCCGCCATGATCCGGTCGGCATCGGACGGTTCGAGGCCCTCGATCACTGCGAGTTCCCCCTTCGTCGCCGCCTTCAGCGCGGCGACGCTCTTGTACCCGGCATCGAAGAGGGCCATCGCCTTCGCGGTCGTAATGCCGGGAACCTTCGTGAATTCGCGGAGCGACTCCGACATGTGGAGCGGCGTCACCCCGATCGTGACCGAGCGGCCATCGACATCATTCCATTCGACCACGTACTCCGACTCGACGTCCTTGTCCGTGAACGCGAATCTGCGGGATCGCGTCTCCCGCGCCATGAACGCGACCTGGGGTGCGAGGGTCGCGGCGAACTCCTTGTTCGTCTTGACGACCGTCGCAATGAAATCGTCCACCTCGAGGTCGATTTCCTTCCGCATCTGTTGCACGCGCCGGGTGATCTCGCGGGCGTAGGCCTCCGCCTGGAGCTCCGGCGTCACACGGAGATCGAGGTACAGCTCGCCGTGCGGCGTGGTCGCGACAAGGACATCCGGAGGCACCTGCTTCTCGAACCGCACCATGGACGCGTCGATCGTGACGATCTGGCCCTCCACGCCGACCTCGTACGGCCCCCGCTCGAGCGCCTTCCGGATCTCCTCGGCGGGCCGCGCCTCGAGGGCCTTCACGATCTTCGGCTGGAGGACCTTGTACGCCTTTCCAATCGCGGCGGGATCCGGCTTCGCGACGATCGCCATCCCGGGGAACTCGTCCGCGGGCTTGAGGACGGCGAGCTCCTTCGCGTTCGTCAGCTCGAGGAAGACGCCTTTCAACGAATCGAGGGCGGCGGCCGCACCCGGCGTGGGTCCCCGGACCGCCACGAGCTGGAGGGGCCAGCGGAGCTTGCGGCCCCCCTTCTGCCGCTCCTTCGACACGACCTCGACGAGCTCTTGCACGATCGCCATCGACGCTTCGAGGTCCTCCTTGCGGCGTCCTTCGATGGCCGAGGGCCAATCGAGCATGTGGACGCTGAGCTTGCGGCCGTCGAGACGCTGGTAGATCGCCTCGGCGATGTGCGGCGTAATCGGCGCGAGCAGCGCGGCGACCGTCCCGAGCGATTCGTGCAGGACGCGGTAGGCGGCGAGCTTGTCGCGATCCGTCGCGTCGGTCCACGTCCGTTCGCGGACGAGCTTGACGTACCACCGGGACAAGTCGTCCAGGATGAACGACTCGACGGCGCGATACGCTCGGTGGAGGCTGTACGTCGCCATCTCGGCGTCGACCGTCGCCCTCACGCCCTCGAGGCGCGAGAGAAGCCAGCGGTCCTCGTGTCGAAGATGGCCCTCGACGTTCGGCGCGCCGGGTGCAAACGGATCGAACCGATCCAGTACCATGTACGTCGTCGCGAATCGGAGGACGTTCCATAGGATATTCAGGGTGCGAAGGGCCGTCCGGACCCCGTCCTCTTGGAACGTGATGTCGTCCCACGGCGCGTTCACGAGGACCATGTAGAGGCGGAGCGCGTCGACGCCGAACTTGTCCACGACCGTCGACGGCTCGACGTAGTTCCCGAGGGACTTGTGCATCTGCCTACCATCGGGCCCGTTCACCCATCCGTGCATCAGGACGGAGTCGTACGGGGCGCGATCGAAGGCGACGACGCCCGTGGCGAGCTGCGAGGCGAACCAGCCGCGCGTCTGGTCGGGCCCCTCGACGATCCAATCGGCGGGCCACCAGCGCTTGAACTCGTCCTCCCCCGCCGGGTAGCCGAGGCTCGCCCATGTGGAGACGCCGCTCTCGAACCAGACGTCGACCGTGTCGGGGACCCTCGCCATCGTCCCGCCGCACTCGCTGCACGGCAGTGTGACGGCATCGATGCCGGGGCGGTGGAGGTCCATGCCCTCCTGGTAGCCTTGGCCCTCCCGGAGCTCGGCCGACGAGCCGACGACGACCCAGCGGCGGCACTTCGGGCACCGCCAGATCGAGAGCGGGACGCCCCAGTACCGCTGTCGGGATATGCACCAGTCCCGGAGGTCCTCCGTCCAGCGGAGCTGCCGGGCGGAACCGGCCCAGTCCGGATACCACCGCACGCGCCGGACCTCGTCGACCATCTTCGGCTTGATGTCCGAGACCTTGAGGAACCACTGGACCGTGGCGCGGAAGATGATCGGCGTCTTGCACCGCCAACAATGGCCGTACGCATGGACGAGCGTTCCCTCGGCGAACAGCGCGCCCGCGGACCGCAGGTCATCGATGATGATCGGGTTCGCCTCCTTCACGTGCTTCCCGGCATACTCGCCGGCGTCGGGGGTGAAGTGTCCTCGCTCGTCGACCGGGGAGAACGCCGGCAGGCCGAGCCGCTGACCGAGCTCGAAGTCTTCCGGACCGTGACCGGGCGCGGAGTGGACCAGGCCGGTGTGCTCGGCCTCGACGACCTCGGAGGCGACGACCCTGTGCACCCACTCGCCCTTGACGCCGGCCTGGTACGGGATCCGCGGGGCGAGCGGATGCACGTACGCGCGACCGACGAGTCGGTCCCCCGTCGTCCGTTCGACGATCTCGTAAGAGCCGATGCCGCCGAGCGCCATCACTGTCGGCACCGCGGATTCCATCATCCAAACGTACTCCGTCTTGTCGCCGGAACCGACCCGCACCTTGGCATACGAGAACCGCGGATGGACCGCAATCGCGAGGTTCGCGGGTAACGTCCAGGGCGTCGTCGTCCAGATGAGCAGGGATTCCTTCAGATGATCGGCGAGCGGGAACTTCACGTAGATCGAAGGATCCGTCTCGTCCGCGTACTCGACCTCCGCGTCCGCGAGGGACGTCTCGTCCCGCGTGCACCATTGGATCGATCGCAGCGCTTCGTACAGGAGCCCCCTCTCGTACGCACGCTTCAGCGTCCACCATGCGCCTTCGATGTATTCGTTGCGGATCGTCATGTAGGGACGGTCCCAGTCCAGCCAGATGCCGAGCGATTGGAACTGCTCCGTCATCTTCTTGAGGAGGTCCAGAGAGAAGGTCCGGCAGGTGTCGATGAACTTCGCGATTCCGAGGTCCTCGATCTCCTTCTTGTTCG
>VBMM01000051.1 GCA_005878415.1 Methanobacteriota archaeon | reverse complement strand
TCAGCGCGGCCATCAGGTCCTGCGTCGGCTTCGTCTCGACCTTCGCGACCGCGGGCAGCTCTTTGCCCTCGACCTTCGCCTGAATGAGCGTCATGAGCGCGTCCCGATAGCGGTCCCGGAACTTCGAGGGGTCGAATTCCGTCGTCAACGCACCGATCAACTGGAGCGCGAGCTCGATTTCTGCGTCGCTGATCACGATCGGATGGGTCGCCGGCGGCTCCGGGAGCGGCTTCACCTCGTCCTGGTACATGAGGGTCGTGAGGACGAGGCCGCCGTCGAGGGGACTGATCGCGACAAGCTGCTCCTTCTTCCAGAGGACGGCCCGCGCGATGGCCACCTTGCCCGTCCGCATGAGCGCCTGGCGGAACAGCTCGAACGGCTTCAGGCTGATCTCCTCCGGCCCGAGGTAGTAGTTCCGCTCCCGGAATAGCGGGGATATCTCCTGCGCCTCAATGAACCCTTGGACCTCAAGCGCCTTGGTGGCCTCCAGCGGGATCTTGTCGAAGTCCTCGTCCTTCAGGATCACGTACTGGCCTTTCGCGAACTCATAGCCCTTCACCATGTCCTTCTGATCCACGGGCACGTTGTCTTTCGGGCAGACGTACGGCCGCTTGAGGGCGGTCATGCACGACGCGTGGAGCGTCGTGAAGGAGAGGTCCTTGCTCTCCGTGGCCCCGTACAGCTTGACGGGGATGTTCACGAGTCCGAACGCGATCGCGCCGCTCCACAGGGCTCGAGCCATGGATGGTCCTCCTCAGGAATCGAAACGAAGGACCGCGGGGCACTTAACGATTTGTCCGCCGCGTTAACCTTGTTCAAGGTTAACTTGGACAATACCGGCCGCGTCGCGGATTGCCGCAACTGATTTTATAGGCTCGGACGCGGATGGTCTCGCGTGAGCGGCGTCCCCGCGACACCCCCGCCGGGTCCGCCCGGGCCGGGCCCCTCGTCTCCGCCGCCGTACGGTCCCCCCTACTTCCCGTATCCGTACTACCAGCCCCCGCCGAAACGCGACAACGTCGCGCTCATCATCGTCCTCGTCGTCGTCCTGTTCGTCCTCGTGCCGGTCGTCCTCGCGGCGATCCTGTACGTCATGGTGTCGGGCCTGATTACCGGCCCAACCCCGGGGATGATTGTCGACTTCGGGGTAGTCGATCAGACCGGCGGAAACGCGACCCTCCGGGTGTTCGGGGCCTCGCGGGAAGTCAATCCGTCGGAACTCCGGCTCCGGTTGGAGGAGAACGGCTCGTCGAGCGGCCTTGCCGGCATGCCCGCACCCGACGGTTCGGTCGCGCTCGCGATCGGGACCACGACGTACCGCGTCTTGTGGCTCGATCGAGATCGCGATTCGACCCTCGGCGTCGGAGATGAATTGTGGGTCACGGGGAACTTGGCGCCGCTGAAGCCTTCGACGAGTTACGTGCTGTACCTGGTCGGGGTGAGCGGAGCGACGAGCGCGGCGGGATGGACGACCGCGTGAACCTTACTCGATCCATCCGGACGATCAGCGGGCCCCCGCCGGAGGAGCCACCAGATCGCGCGGGAGACCGAATCCGAGCTCGCCGGTCGTCGCGTACCGATACAGGGCCGTGACGAGGATGCTTTGAGCCGCGGACCCGACGAGCCCGAGGATTAGCCAATAGACGACCGCGATAGCCAGGCCGACGAGCAGCCCGACGACCCCGCCGACGACGAGGCCGAGGAGGATGACGAGGAGCGCGGGCAGTGCCAAGAGGATGAAGATCCCGCCCAGGGTCAGGTACCCACCCGCGGCTTCGCCCCACGTCTGGCGAAGGAGCGATCCGCTCCGCTTCACCGCGGCCCACGGCCCGATCTTCTCGAAGATCAGCACGGGAACGACCAGGTACGTTACGATGCCCCAAGCGGCTCCCGCGATCCCGGCGATGATGCGCCCGATGAACCCGAACCGCTGCGCGATCGCCCGGAGGACCAGGCCGACCGTCGCCGTGAGGAGGGCCCACCCCGCGATCCGGCGGATGTTCGCGCGCGCCACCTTCAATCCATCCGAGATTGTCGGATCGCCGCCGTTGAGCCGGATCATCGCGGCGCCCATCACAGCGGCATTGAAGTAAATCGACACGAAGAACGTCACGAAGTAGACGACCGCCAAGCCGACATAGAAGAGCCAAGAGCCAATCGGATCCGTCGGCGCGACGACGAAGAACAACGATACGAAGAAGATCGCCCAGACCCCGACCGTGATCAGCAAGGAAACGAATGGGAGCAGGACGAGACCCTTTTCCTTCCTCAGGACGCCGAGGCTGACCTTCGTGAGCTTCCAGCCGATCGAGAGCCGTTGGAAGAAGCCGGGCTTCCTCGCGGCGGGGTACGACGGACCCGGCGCAACGGTCGGAGTGGGAGACCACATGGAGACCGGCCGTGCGTACACGGCCAGACTACATCAACCCACCGGCGGGGTTCCCTCCAGGATGGCCGCTCCATGTCGGCTACCCGCCGGGTCCTCCGGCCGCCGCCGATCCCCTTGAAGCCCGTACGGTCCCCTGCGCGTGGTACCGGCTCTACGCGACGAGCCGGCCCTCCTCGACGATGGGCTTGCCGTCGATCGTAACGGTCGCATGGCTCTGGAACCCCGCGTACCCGTAGGTGCTCTCGTTGTCCCCTCCGAGGTCCTTGTTGTCGCCGATGCCGACGGACACGACGCCCGCGGCGTAGACGGAGTTCAGGTATCCAGGGAGCAACTTCTTGTTGAGGCCGATGCCGAACGAGGCGAACCGGTCCTTCGCGCCCGTGCCGTCCGCGTAGTTGAGCTGCGAATTCTTCAGGTTCTTCTTCGCGGTGAAGTCCGTCACGCGGCC
Organism: Methanobacteriota archaeon; assembly: GCA_005878415.1. Taxonomy (GTDB): domain Archaea; phylum Thermoplasmatota; class Thermoplasmata; order RBG-16-68-12; family RBG-16-68-12; genus RBG-16-68-12. Next base: position 1,449 of record VBMM01000051.1, on the reverse strand, counting down.
GTCGCGGAACGTCCACGACAGCCCTTCGATGAGCGTGCCGACCTGCGGGATCCGGACGTCGGAGTGGAAGGTGCCGTTCGCGCTCGTCTCGATCGGCGCCACGAAGACGGCGCCCGCCGGGAGGGAAGTCGTCGGGTTGCGATCCGCGAGATCCTGCTCGCTGATGACGCCGTCGTCGACGTGCGGCGTCCGGATCTCCCCGGCGAGCCGGAACCGGAGGTTCGTGCCGTCGTCTGCCTTCACCCGGACCTCCGCCGGCCGGCGGAACATCGCAGCGAGGACGTCCGCGGTCCGACGCATCGCCTTGTAATCGACCGCGATGGCGGCTTCCGTCGTGCGCTTCCACTTGTCGTACGCGAAGCCGTAGGTCTTCGCCCGGGCCCGCGTGACCGCGCCGAGCGCCACTCCGACCTGCTTCTGGTTCTTCTCGATGTTCTTGCGGCGGTGCGCGTCCTCGCCCTGGAACATCGCCGACCATTTGGACGGCGGGACGCGGCTCATCGGCGCGGGGTCCGCCACCCCGCCGATGTACACGTACGAGTCGACGTAATCCGCGATGCCGAGGCAATGCGCGGACGTCTTCCGCAGCTGGTCCTCGCTAAGGTACTTGAATTGACCGAAGAACGCATCGTCCGTATCGAGGAAGATCGCGGGATCCGCGCCGACCTTGTACGCCTCGACCGCCACTTGCGTCGCCAAGTCGATGGATTGGGTCCCCGCCTGGATGACGATTGCCTCGTCCGGTCTCGCCTGCAAACTGTCTCGGATGATGCTCCGCGCGATGTTCGGCATGCTCTCCCCGGCGGGGTATCACGCGCCGCGCTTATACGGATTGAGGCACGGCCGGACCCCGAGAAGCCTTATCCCGTCACTGCCATCCCCGCGCCGGGTGCGGCATGCGAGGGCTCATCGCGGTGTCGAGCGCGTCCGTCGTGGCGCTTGTCCTCGTGGCCATCTCGATGACGAGCGTCGGAGCGGCCCGAAGCCCACTCAGCGCCCCCGTCGTGATGGGCTTCCCCGCGGCGGACGATTGGGAACCTGCCGTCGATTCCGACGGCGCGGGCAACGTGTACTACCTGACGACGCATTTCGGAGGGATTCCGTCGTGTGCGACGTGCGCCGACCCGACGATCACGGTCCAGGTTTCCCATGACGGGGGGCGGACCTTCGATGCGCCGCGGCCCTTGTCGGTAGGCGCCTCGACGCAATACGATCCTCAGGTGAAGATCAACGCCGCCGGGATCGTGTTCGTCAGCTATCTCCTCGGCAAAGATACGGTCGTGCAGCGCTCCGACGACCTCGGCGCGAGCTGGTCGGCCCCACTTGCCGTGAATGCGGACGTCAAACAAGGTCCGACGGACAAGGACGGGCTCGCGGTCCAAGGAGACAACGTCTACGTGGGCTTCGACGTCGCGCAGAAGTTCTTCGTCTCCGCATCGCACGACGGCG
>VBMM01000018.1 GCA_005878415.1 Methanobacteriota archaeon | reverse complement strand
ACGTTCGCACCCCGGCCGCACGTTTATCTAGCCGCCGTCCGTTCGAGCGGACCCGGGTCGGGAGCGGGCACGGTGGACGAGCTTCGCGATGCGATCGCATTGCTGTTCAAGCGCAAGGGCCGCGACGAGCTGAGCGAGCGGGAATTCGTCCTCTCGGCGTCGATGGACCTCCGGTGGTTCCCTCCTCGCGACGCGCAGCGGCTCCTGCAACTCGGGATCGAATCGAAGCTCCTCGAGTCCCGCGAAGGCACGATCCGGCCGGCATTCGACGTCGCCGGGGTCGAGGTCCCGCGGGACTACGTCCCGACGGCGGCGATCCTCGAGACCCAGACGCCCGCGGGCGAGGAGGTCTTCCTCCGGATCGTCGAGGCGATCGTCCGGAAGACGGGCGCGGATCGGAAGGCCGTCATCGCGAGCGTGAACGGCGTCCAGGAACGTCTCGACGTCGAGGTCGAAGTGGCGGCCCTCATCGCCGCACGCCAGGCCGGCGTCGACGTCGCCCCGTTCATCGGGCCGGTGAAGGCGCGGCTCGGCCTCGCCTGACTAGGCCTCGTCGTCGTTCAGCTTGACGAGATCTCCGAGGGTCAGGCCCGCGCGGGCGGCCTGCTTCTTGACCGCCACGGGTTGCACCCGCTCCTTCAGCGCGATCCCGAGCTCCCGCTCGAGCTTCCGGACGAGGGCGTCGCCCGGCGTCATCGCGCCGGATTCGAGCTTCGCGATGACGCTCGCCTTCTCGTTGATCTTCGCCCCGAGATCGGCCTGTTTCCAACCCCGGGACTCCCTCGCGGACCGGATCTTCTGCGGGAAGTCCTCGGCGAGCTCGAGTTCGCCCCCCTGCGCGTACACGTCCTTCGGCGTCATGCGCCGTTGGCGGGCCTCGAGGCGTTGCGCGATGATGGGGGGCATCGTGCTGCGACGCAGGACGGGGCTCGCGACCTCGTCCCCGAACCGCGCGCAGTCCCCGCACACCGAGAGGATCGTGGATTCGATGGCGACGTTCTTGAGGCGCGGGACGTCCGCGCCACACAATTCGCAGATCACGAATCGAGCCCGCAAAGACTAAATAAAAAGTGCCGGGTATATAGCTTCGTCTTCCAGCCCACCCACCGGACGATTTTATGGACGAGGAACAAATCCGCGAATTCTCGGAGAAAATGTCGGAGCGAATCTCCACGCTGGAGGATCGGAACGACAAGCTCCTCGAGACCGCACGGCGGGTCGAGGGCGAGAAGCGATACGTCGAGACGGAGATGGTCCGGCTCCAGAAAGAGATCCGGCGGCTCAAGCAGGAGCTCGACCGGCTGAAGAGCCCACCCCTCATCATCGGGAACATCCGGGACATCCTCGCGGACGGCCGGGTGGTCGTGAAGTCGTCGACGGGCCCGGACTTCATCGTCAATGCGGCGGATTACATCGCGAAGGACAACCTGATCGTCGGGGCGCGCGTCGCGCTGAACAAGCAGACCCTCGCCGTGATGGGCGTCCTGCCGCCGTCCCTCGACCCGATCGTCACGGGCGCGGAGATCATCGCGAAGCCCCAGGCGACGTATCAGGACATCGGCGGCCTGGAGAACCAGATGCGGGAGCTCCGCGAAGCCGTCGAGGACCCGTTGCTCAAGCCGGACTTGTACCGCAAGGTCGGCATCGAGCCGCCGAAAGGCGTGCTCCTCGTCGGCCCGCCGGGCACCGGCAAGACCCTCCTGGCGAAGGCCGTCGCGAACCGCACGCAGGCGACGTTCATCCGGTTCGTCGGCTCCGAGTTGGTGCAGAAGTACATCGGCGAGGGCGCGCGCCTCGTGCGGGAGCTGTTCCAGCTCGCCCGGGAGAAGGCGCCGTCGATCGTGTTCATCGACGAACTCGACTCGGTCGGGGCGAAGCGGCTCGAGATTGCCACCTCCGGCGACCGGGAGGTCCAGCGCACCCTCATGCAACTCCTCGCGGAGCTCGACGGATTCAATCCGCTCGGCGAGGTGAAGATCATCGGGGCGACGAATCGGCCCGACATCCTGGACGAGGCGCTCCTCCGCCCAGGCCGGTTCGACCGGATCATCGAGATCCCGATGCCGAACCAGGAGGCCCGCACGACGATCTTTCGCATCCACGCGCGGACGATGAGCGTCGCCTCCGACGTCGACTTCGGCGTGCTCGCGGGCCGCTGCGAGGGCGCCACGGGCGCCGACATCCATGCGATGTGCACGGAAGCGGGCATGTTCGCGATCCGCGAGGACCGCGACCAGGTGACGATGACGGACTTCGAGCGGGCGGTCGACAAGGTGTTCGGCGAGAACCCGATGCGGACCCCGGATGCCTCGGGCGCGATGTACGCGTGAGTTCGACCCGCGTCCACCGCATTCCTAAATAGGACCCCGCCTCTCTTGCGTCGTCGTTCGATTCGGGGAAGCCTGATGGCGAGGACGGACCACTGCCCCATCTGTGACGTCGCCGTGAAGCCGGAGAACCTGCTGCGCCACGTGAACGACACGCATCCCCGCCATCCCGACACCCCGGCGATTCGCGAGAAGCTGAAAGCAGAGCCCCGCCGGAGCGCGCCGAAGCGGACGGGAGCCCCGATCCGCGTGAGGGGCTGGCACGTCGCGGTCGTCGCGCTAATCGTCCTCGGGGGTGCCGCGGCCTACTACGTCGCGCCGTACCTCTCTCCGGGCACGTCCGAGCCGTTCCCGTGCGTCGTCGGGACAAACTTCGCGTACCACTGGCACCCTCAGCTCAACATCTTCTCGGGTGGAGTCCCGTTCGTGGTCCCCGCCAACATCGGAATCACTCCCGGCTGCCTCGAACCCATTCACACGCATGACACCTCGGGCCAGATTCACATCGAGACCACGGTGAACCGACTCTACACGATCGGCGACTTCTTCCTCGTGTGGAGGAAACCGTTTGGCTCGCCAACGCAGATGCTCGTGAACGGGACGGCCACGAGCCCGAGCCCGAGCGTCATCTTGTACGACCAACCGGAGACGATCACGCTCTATTACACCTCGTTCTCCTAGTCGAATCGGACGGACGGACCGCGCTTCGACGCGGGCACCATAATCTTTATGGCGGCTCCTCGGTTAGCCGCGACCGGATGGCCCGCCCCCTGGTCCGAGATGACGCAGGCGTCAGCAACTTCTGGTCGTTCATCGGCGTGCTCGTCCTGGTGATCGCGATCCTCGGCGTGTACTTCGGCTACGTCGTGCCGAAGTTCGGCACCCCGCCGATCCGGGCGCAGGACGGCGACACGGTCCAAGCCGATTACGTCGGCA
>VBMM01000017.1 GCA_005878415.1 Methanobacteriota archaeon | reverse complement strand
GAAGGCCGGTCGCCCCTCAACCGCCCGTCCAACGGAAGATCATCAAGAAGCCGGCGGAGAGCCAGGAAGACCAGAGCTCCGACACCGAGTCGGGCGATAAGTCCGCCGACGACGACCAGTGAGTCCGCCGCTGCCTCCGATCGCGCACGGCCCGGACGGTCGGGCGGTTCGGCGCGTCCCGAACGATTCCGGAAAGACGATGGGTCGGCCGGCTCCTCCGCTTTGCTGTGGAACTTCCGCGCGGCTTGTGGATTGTCGTCCTCGTGGTCGTGAGCCTCGTCCTCGAGGTCCCCGGTTCGATCGCCGCCATCGTCCGCGTGTGATGCCGGCGAAGGCCTTATGGGGCCCGCGCGATGCCGCGAGGGATGCGGCGGGAGGATCGGAGGGTCGTGGCCCTCCTGGCCTTCTTCCATGGCGCGGTCCACGCGAACGTCCTGGCGATTCCCGTGTTCCTGCTCGCATGGCGCACCGAGTTCCAGGCGGACGACGTGACGCTGGGCTTGCTCGCGTCGATCGCGTACGGCGGATACGGCATCGGCAGCGTGCCGTTCGGGTTCCTGGCGGACCGCCGATCGCCGGGACGGCTGCTCGTCCTCTGCGGTCTCGGAACGGCTGCGTCCCTCGGCGGGATCGCCCTGAGTCCTTCGATTCCCGCGCTCGCGGTCGGGCTCGGGACGCTCGGGTTCTTCTCTGGGATCTACCATCCGACGGGGCTGTCCGTGATCTCAAGGACCGTCGCCCAACAGGGCCGAGGAATGGGTTGGCACGGGATGGGTGGGAGCCTCGGGATTGCTTCCGGCCCGGCTGCGGTCGGCGCCGTGCTCGCCTTCGGCGGGTCTTGGCGTCTCGCCGCAGCGGCCCTCATCCTGCCATCCTTGATCGCAACGGCGCTCCTCTTGGCCGGGCTTCTGCCGCCGACCGGTGCCGAGCCGTCGGGGGCCACGCGGGGGTCCCTACGCAGACTCTTCACGATCCCGTACGTCCGGATCCTGCTCGTCTACATGTTCGCGGGGTTCGCATACCAGGGCGGCCTGACGTTCCTCCCACGATTCGTGGGGGCGGCCGCGTTCGCCGTCGCGCTGGGTCTCGGCGCGATCGGCCAGATCCTCTCCGGCACGCTCGCGGACCGAACGCATCCGGACCGCATCCTGTTCGGCCTCAGCCTCGTCGCGGCGGGCATCCTCCTCGCCCTTGCACTCCTCCCGACGTCGGGCGCTTTCACCGTGGCGGCGCTGGCTTTCGGCTTCGTGCTCTTCTCCCTGGAGCCCCTGCAGAACACGCTCGTCGCCGGTGAAGCCCCGCGGTCCCTCCGAGGTCTCGCCTTCGGATTCTCGTTCCTGAGCGTCTTCGGTGTCGGCTCGATCGGGGCGCTGCTGGCGGGCTGGATGCTCGCACAGAATGCGGCGAAGGGCCTCTTCGCGGTGCTCGGAGCGTGCCTGGCCGTCTCCGGAGGCTTGGCCTTCGGAGTGCGCGGCGCTCGACCGTCGTAGGCGGTCTCACGACGCAGGCACGGCGACGCCTTGCGCCTGCAGCGTTTCGCGGACGATCTTGATCATGCCGTCCGGGTCCCGGTAGTACGACGAGACGATCTTCGCGACGTCGCGGTAGTTCTTGATCTCCATCCGCTTCATGTAGTCGAAGAGGTCTAGGCGGCGCTTGACTTCCTGTTCCATTCGCCGCTGGTTCCAGTTCCGCGCGAGGGAGATCTTCTCGTAGACGTATGAGTGGCCCGAATAGTTGAACGTGTCATCCGCGGGGTTCCAAGTGTACGCGGAGTTCGTGATCAGCTCGTTGGACTCCGGGTCCGTGCCGACGACCTCGACGATCGCCTTGACGCGCCGAGTCATGTCCGTGCCGACCTTGACCTGGGCCTGCAGCAGGACGATGTCGAGCGCCGCCACGAGGGCGCGCGGCAGGTTGATCGGATCGTTCTCGAGCCGATGGACCATCGCCTGAACGTCGTCCGCGTGGAACGTCGTGTACGCGCTCTTGCCGGTGGCCATGGCCTGGAACACGACGAACGCCTCGGGCCCACGGACCTCACCGATCATCATGTACTGCGGGCGCTGCCGGAGGGCCGCGGTCAGGAGGTCGAACATGTCGATCTCCCCGGCGGGCTTGCCGGTGACTTGCGACTTGCCGCCGAAGCCAGCGCGGGTGAGCAGGGGCACCCAGTTCTCGTGGGGCAAGTTCAGCTCGCGCGTGTCCTCGATGGACACGATCTTCATCTGGGGTGGGATGAACAGCAGGATCGCGTTCAGCGTCGTCGTCTTGCCCGACGCCGTGCCGCCGCAGATCAGCATCGATTGGCCGTTCTCGATGGCGAGCCACATGTACGCCATCATCTCCGGCGACATCGTCTTGAAGCGGACGAGGTCGAGCGGCGTGAAGGGGTTCTCCCGGAACCGCCGGATCGTGAACGAGGACCCGCGCTTCGTGACGTGCATCCCCAGGGTGGCCTGAAGTCGCGAGCCATCGGGGATCGTCGCGTCGAGCATGGGCTTGGCGACGGAGATGTGCTTCCCGGACCGCTGGGCGAGCCAGATCACGAACGTGTCGAGCTCCTCCGCGTTGTCGAACTTCAGGTTCGAGGGGATGGAGCCGTACTTGCGGTGGTAGATGTAGAACGGCACGTTCACCCCATCGCAGGAGACGTCCTCGACCTGGATGTCCGTCATGACGACGTCGATCGGGCCGTACCGCATGAAGTCCCGGTACACGTAGTACATGATGCGCTCCTTCGAGACCGGGTGGAGGTCGACCCCGAGCTCTCGCAGGAGGCCGTCGACAATTCGCCGGAGGTAATTCTGCTTCTGCTCCTTGTCCGCATCCTCGAGCATCTCGAGGTTTTCGACGAGGATCTCCTTCAGGACTTCGAGCAGCTCCGACTCCTCTTGGAGAAGCTTCGGCTCGATCGCCTCGTAGAAGTACTCGTTCGCCATCGTGTCGTACAGGATTCGCACATAGGAGAAGTTCTTCAGGATCGGCTGGATCTCGATCTCGTTCATATTGCGCCGGACGATCTTCGGGATCGTGGTGATCTTGCCGAGGGTCGTTTCCTCGATGCTGCTCACCTTCGGCGCCTTGACCTTCACGCCCCGCTCGCCGAGCAGTTTCTTGTTGAAACGCCGCTTCGCGGAGTCGAACGCCTTCCGGGTCGGCTTCTTCTGCTTCCCGCCGGCCGCGCCGGCTTGTTCGCTCTGCCCCGCGTACTCTTGCTGCATCGATTGGGCCATTCGGTCACCTCAGATGATCAGGAACGCGAAGAACGCGATCAGCAGCATGATGAAGCTGTGACGCAGTCCGTTCGGGATCGTGCCGGTGTCCAAGACGCCCGCGAGGATCCCGTCGCCTACCCCGTGCACGATCGTCGCGATGAAGAACGCAAGGCGGATGCTCCGGACGACGTTAGGCAAGTCCGATGCCAAGGGGCTCGCCACGACCGTCCCCGTCTGGGACAAGGCGCCGCTCGCCTCGAGCATCTTCGGCAGGAACGTCACGTTCAGGATCCAGATCGTGACGAGGAACACCATGAACGAGATGTAGATGACCGCGATGTACGTCGACATCGCGATCCGCCGCTCGTCCTCCGTGAGCTGGTGCTCCTTCGTATCGTGGCTGACCATCGTCAGGACGTCGGCGACGTCGCCGCCCGCGTCGGATGACTTCACGATGATCGCGATGACCCGCCCTACCATCGGCGTCTTCACGCGCTCGGAGAAGAGGCGCAGCGCCTCCGTCGCGGGGACGCCCCAGGTGATCTGGGCCGCCATCTTCTTGATCTCCGGCGTGAGCCTGCCATAGCGCCCGGAGGACGACACGACGATCGCATCCGCGAGGGTCATGCCGAACCGGCCGGCTTCGGCGACGTCCCGCAGGAAGTCCGGGAGACGCCGCTCGATCAGCTTGATCTCCCGCTGTTTCTTTGCCGTGAAGAATCCGTAGGGCCCGATGAAGCCGAGCATCCCGATGACCACCCAGTAGAGGAACCGCTCCACCGGCGACTGGTCCGCTCGGAATCCGAGCTTGATCTGATCGGGGTTGATCAGGTTGAGGAAGCCGATGAACGAGAAGACGACGAGCAGGATGCAGCTGACCGCGAGGATCGTCTTCCGACGGTCCGCTTGCTCGTACAGCCGCACTCGGGCCTTCTCGAGCTCCACGTTCGCCATGTCAACTCTCCTGTTCCATGTTCCAGATGACGAAGATGAAACCGAACTGGCTCATCGGGATCATGAGCCCGACGACCACGTAGAGCAGGAGGACGACGAACCCCGAGCCCGTCTTGCTGATCAGGGCCATGATCGCCATGATGACCACGAGGAAAAGGGGTTCGTCGTCCTCCTGCTCTACGTGGAGGACGA
>VBMM01000016.1 GCA_005878415.1 Methanobacteriota archaeon | reverse complement strand
AGCGAGAGCTGGGCCTCGCCCCGTCGCCAGAGGATCGGCGGGAGGACGTGGACGTCCTGATCGGCGAGGCGCGCGATGACTTCCTCGTCGTCGCCGTGGCCATCGAGGAGCAGCGTGCGTTCTCCGTTCGTACGAGACGCATGGAGGACCTTCCGACCGGAGGCGACGATCTCGGGGGCGTCCTCGAGGCCGTCGACGTCTCCGAGTCCCCGCAGGAGCAGGAATCGACCGAGCGGGTACGCCTCGATCGTGAGTCGCTCCCGCCGCTCCGTGAGTTCCTGGAGCGGACCGGGCGTTCGTGTGGCGAAGGTCACATGCAGGACGATGGTCTCGCCTCCCCAGACGGGTCCGCGGTCCCATGCCGTGCGCGGTCCTTATCCTTTGCTGAGCGCGTCATCGTCCCTCCCGATACCGTTCGGGCGGCAAGGGGGTTGGGCCGGCCATCGCCGGTAGGGTCCGAACCGGGTCTACGGCACCTGGCCATTCAGGATCGTCGTCAGCTTCGCGGGATCGATGTTGCCGCCGGATACGACCGCCACCACCCGTAGGTTTCCCGCTTTGCCCGTCAGAGCGGCCGCGACGGAACTCCCGCCGGCGCCCTCCGCGACGACGCGATGTCGCTCCACGAGGAGCTTGATCGCGGACGCAACCTCGCGGAGGGAGACGACGATCGAACCGGACAGGAGGGGGCGATTCAGGTCCCACATCTCCGGGAGCACGCTGCTCGCCCCGGAACCGTCCACGAAACTCGGGATCCGTTTGAACTCTTGCGGCGAACCGGCAGCGAACGAAGCCGCGAGCGGCGCCGCCGTTTCCGGTTCGCACGCGTACACGTTCGTCCTGCGCCGTCGCGCCTTGATCGCCGTCGCGATGCCCCCGATGAGCCCACCGCCGCCGTACGGGACGACGACCGCGTCCACGTTCGGGAGGTCCTCCAAGATCTCGAGCCCAATCGTCCCGTTCCCCGCGATCATCCCGAACTCGCTGAACGGATGGACGAACACCATGTGCTTCAGCGGCTCGTAGACGCGCGTGATGCCGATCTTCCAGACCTCGTCCCAGGAGAGCTGCACGATCTCCGCGCCGAGCCGGCGGACTCCCGCCAACTTGGTCTGAGGCGCGGTGTCGGGCATGACGACCGTGCACGGGATGCCGAGGCGACGCGCATGCCATGCGAGGGCCTGCGCCATGTTCCCCGCGCTACATGTGTACACGCCCCGCTTCCGGTCCGCCGGTGAGAGGAGGGAAATCGCATTGCCCGCGCCGCGGACCTTGAACGAGCCGGTCGGCTGGAGGGTCTCGAGTTTTAGGTAGACCTCCGCGGGTGCGTCTTCCAGGTCGAGCCGGAGCAGGGGCGTGCGGATGACGAGTCCGGCGAGTCGTTCCCTCGCGGATTCGATGTCAGTGATTGATATCTTCATCGAGGTCGCTGTCGACTTCGCCGCCGGCATGACGATCGCCTTCGTCGACCGTATGAGGAGGTCGATATTTCTCCCCGACGGATTCGGGAGGGACCGCCAGAGTCAATCATATATCCGACGGACGCCTCGAAGGCCCTCTCGAGGTCCGGCCTCTGAAGCGCTCTCCCCTACTCATCGTGCTGTTCACGGTCTTTGTCGACCTGATCGGCTTCGGGATCATCATCCCCCTCCTGCCTTTCTACACGGAGTCCGTCGGTGGAGGACCAGCGATCCTTGGGCTCGTAATCGCCGCGTTCTTCGCGATGCAGTTCGTCTTCTCGCCGATCTTCGGGAGGCTGAGCGACCGGGTGGGCCGGCGGCCCGTCATCCTCGGGACCCTCGTGCTCTCAATCGCGGGCCATCTCATACTCTCCGTCGCGAACTCGCTCGTGCTCCTGTTCACCGCGCGGATCCTCGCGGGCATTGCGTCCGGGAACCTTTCCGTCGCGCAAGCGTACGTTGCGGACCGCACGACGCCCCAGGAGCGGGCGCGCGGCATGGGGCTCATCGGCGCGGCGTTCGGCGTCGGCTTCGCGGTCGGGCCCGTCATCGGCGGGACGTTCGCGCCGTTCGGCCTCGCAGCCCCCGCGCTCGCAGCGGCCACCCTCGCGGCGACGAACTTCGGCCTTGCGGCGTTCATCCTTCCGGAGTCCCTCGCGCCGGAGGGGAGGCGTAAGGGCGGGATGCGCGGTCGGACGAGCTTCCGTGATGCGGTTCGACGGCCCGCAATCCGGGCGCTGCTGATTACATTCTGCCTCGTGTCGTTCGCGTTCAGCGGGATCCCCGTCGCGTTCCCGAGCCTCGGGATTGCGTACTTCGGGCTGGGCACGACGGAACTCGCGTTGATCTTCGTGTACATCGGCGTGATCCAGATCGTCGTCGGGACCGCCGCGGGCCGTCTGGCCCGTCGTGTCGGCGAAGAGCGGCTCGTCGCCTCGGGGACGGTCGCGATGATGGCCGGCTTGGCCGCTGTCCCGTGGATCGCCAACGTGAACGCCTACGTGCTCCTTACTGGCGTCGTCGCGACCGGCGTCGCGATCGCATTCCCGCTCGTCCCCAGCCTCGTCTCGAAGCGAACGCCCCCGCACGAGCAGGGCGCAATCTTGGGGATCACGCAGTCGCTCGGGAGCCTCGCGCGCGTCCCCGGGCCCCTAGTTGCGGGCGTGTTGTTCGAGCAGGTGAACCCCGCCGCGCCGTTCCTCTTCGGCGCGGGACTCATGGCCATCGGGTTCGCGATGACGCTCCTCGTCTATCGCGAGAGCCGCCGGGACGCGTTAACGCGGGCAACGGCCGGTCCCACGGAGGAGACGTAGGGATTCGCGTCGATCGTCATCCGATCGTGACGCCGGCGAAGCGGAGCAGGTCCGCGACCGTGAACTCGCCGTCTTTCCGCGCGCCGAACTCGCCGGCCTTCGGGCGCCAGTTCGGCTGCATGCTCAGGAAGGAGAACGGGTCGCCTCGCAGCAGCCCGATGAGGACCTCCGCGACGATCCGGCCGCCGACCGGTCCGAGCCGCTGCCCCTTGCTCAGGACCTCCGCCTCCTTGAGGACGTAAAAGAACAGAGGCGAGTCCTCCCCGAAGAGGCGGACGAGGTTCTTTGGCAGGGACTTCAAGTCGCGCGCATGCAGGATGAGGTCCTCGGGGAGGCCGATCGCCCGGGCGACCGTCTGCCCGGACGGCAGGCCGAGCTCCTTTCCCCGCCGCAGGTCGCGCTCGGCGAGCGCGTGGATGCCCCTCGCGACCGCCTCGGGCAGGATGCTGAGCCCGAACGCGAGCTTCGTGTCGATCTTGCGGCTCGGCTGGACCTCGAGCCGACTGCCCGAGAACTCGAAGAACCGCGCCCACTGGATCACGTGCCCCGCCGGAAGCGCCCGGAAGCCTCGAAGGTCTTCCGTTGGCGGCTTCGCGAAGATCGGGATCTCTTGCACCTCGGCGTTCAGCTCGTACTCCCCGCGGACCATGCTGTGCCCGAACCGATACGCGGCGACGGAGAACTCGACGGGCATGAACGGACGGGCCCTCCAGTGGAAGAACTTCAGGACCGGCGAGAGCGTCTTGATCGTCTTCGCGCCGCTGCCCGCGGGCACCTTGAACGAGACCGGCCGCAGGACGTCGTCGATCACGTCGTTCCCGACGAGGCGCGCGAGGAAGTCGTGGACGACGGCCCACTGGTAATGCCAGCGGACGATCCGCCGTCCCTCGTCGAACCTCCGTTCCGGCGGCAACTCGGCGACGGTTGGCGTCTCGCCGACCTTGTTGTGATACTTGAGGAAGCCGAGGGCGAGTTGGGAGACGATGAGGTTCTCGTCGTTCCGGGCGTCCCCGAGGAGGGCGCGGCCCTTCGCGTTCCGCGGGAGATCGTCCTCGCCCGCCTCATTCTTCCCGATCAGCAAGCGGACGCCGTCGTCCTCGTAGAGGAACGGCTGGTCGTCCGGGCCCCGGCCGTAGACGGCGTCGAGGTCGAAGCGGGGCGTGCGGAAGTCGAC
>VBMM01000015.1 GCA_005878415.1 Methanobacteriota archaeon | reverse complement strand
TCGACTCGCATGTCTTAAGCGAACTCCCATAGCGGTGCCCGCCGGCAGGATCAACCGGAGTTGATCTCGCGCGACGGATATTACGCCATCTCAAAGGAATCTTGGCGAGGTAGCTCGAACATACCTCTGCCTTGATCGCGAGCGTCGGGTTCAAGAGGGCACGCGCCCTGCGAAGGGCGCGGGGTTCTCAAACCTCCACAGTGTCGGCCGCGTCAGAAAGGGGCCCGTCACAAATCGGGGCCTTCGCCGAGAGCGGCCACCACGGACTCGGGCGACGGTGACTCGAATAGTTTCGTCGCCTTTGCCGAGTCTTTCAACAGATACCGGAGGGAGCTATATGAGTCTTTCGACTTCGCTTCACATGGAGTCCGCGCGCCTAGCAGTACTGATACCAACGGGGATCGGACATCCCGCCTTGTAGCTCGTCCGAGACCGCTCGAATCGGGATGACGGGCCCGAGCGGGGCCCGCCGAAGCTCAACCCCTCGACCCGTTCTTGAACCTCTGGTATGAGTTGTCACGGCGGTGGCTTCGTCAGGGATTCGAGGAGCTCGATGACATCCCGGTCGCTCTCCACGTTGAAGCGGGCGGCGGACGGAGCGACACCGACGCGGACCGAAAACGCCGTGGGCGGGAGGACCGCGAACATCGCCTCGTCGGTCCAATCGTCGCCCGCCGCAAGGAGGAAGTCCCACGGCTCCCGCGCAAGACGAGTCGCGAAGTACGTGCCCTTGTTCACCCCACCGCGGCGAATTTCGACGACACGATTCCCGGAGAGGACCTGCAGGTCGAGGCTCGCGGTGAGCGACGTCAAGACGTCGACGAGCTCCCTCGCCGCGGCCGTCCCCGTCTCGATGTCGACCGAACGGTAGTGCCATGCGAGCGAGAAGTCCTTCTCTTCGACGGCGGAGCCGGGCAGCCGCTCGACGAAGCGATCGATGAACGGCCGCACTCGATCCTTCCACTCCACGTCCGCGGAGAGCATCGCCTTCCACTCGCGGTCCGTGCGGTCGCGCACCCATGCGCCGTGCTCTCCGATCAGGGTGATGGGAATCTCGCCGAACCACCGGGCCAGATCCCGGCGGGAGCGGCCACTCACCAACGCGACATGGTTTGCGGAGTCGGACGCGAGGTCCTTGAGGATCCGGGCAACCCCCGGGTCTGGGGGGACGGCATCGCGGTCGATGGAGAACGGGACGAGGGTGCCGTCGTAGTCGAGGAGGAGGAGACGACTCCTTGCGCTGCGGTAAGCTTGGCGGATCTGATCCCGGTGTGCGGCGGAGAGTCGCTTGACGGCGAGGTCCTGCGAGAGCCGGACGACGTCGTCGAGACGTTCGAGGAACCGCATCGCCCAGGTCCGCGCGTCGTATCGTCGGAGGCGGTCCTGCATCGCCCGGATGCGGGCCGCCTGCTCCTCGACGGGCATCGTCAGCGCGCGGCCGATCGCGCTCACGATCTCGTCCGCATCGTTCGGGTTCACGACGAGCGCCTCGAGCAGCTCCCGCGAGGCACCGGCCATCTCGCTCAGGATGAGTACGCCGTCCGGCTCCTGCCTCGAGGCGACGTACTCCTTCGCGACGAGGTTCATGCCGTCCCGGAGGGGTGTGATCAGGGCGACGTCGCTCGCCCGGTAGAGGCCCAGGAGCTCTTCGAAGTCGAGTTGGCGGTACAGATACCGAATGGGCGTCCACGCGAGCGTCCCGTAGCGGCTGTTGATGCGGCCGACCCGCTCGTCGATCTCCCGCTTGAGGCGGGCGTACTCGGCTACGCGCTCCCGCGACGGGACGACGGCGAGGACGTACGCCACCTTGCGGCGCCACTCCGGATGCGACTCGAGGAACCGGCCGAACGCCTCGAGCTGCTCCGGGATGCCCTTCGTGTAGTCGAGGCGGGAAATCGAGAAGACGAGCTTCGACGACCCGAGGGCCTTGCGGAGCCGCGCGATCGAACTGACCGCCGCCGGTCCGACCGGCGCGGAGGCGAACGTCTCGACGTCGATCCCCAGCGGGAAGACGTCGGCCTGGACGACGCGGTGGTCCGCCGTGATCGTCCCGATGCGACTCTCGTATCCGAGGCCACGCCGCACGCTCCCGACGAACGTGCGCATGTAATCGTACGTGTGGAACCCGACCAGGTCGGCGCCGAGCACGCCACGCAGGAGTTCGCGGTGCCACGGCAGGAGACGGAAGACGTCGTACGGCGGGAACGGGATATGCAGGAAGAATCCGATCCGCGCGTCGGGAACGCGCTCCCGGATCATCTGCGGCACGAGGAGCAGCTGGTAGTCGTGAATCCATACGACGTCATCCGGGCTGAGCGCATGCGCGACTTCGTCGGCAAAGCGCTCGTTCACCTCGCGGTACGCGGCCCACTCCGACGCCGAGTAGCGCGCGTACGTCGAGAAGGAATGGAACAGGGGCCACAACGTCCCGTTCGAGAAGCCGGCATAGAAGGACCGCGCGAGGTGCTTCGAGAGGAACACGGGATGGCAGTCGAACTCCTTCGCGAGCCGCGTCGCGATCTCGCGAGACTCGGAAGGCGCGACATCGCCGGGCCAGCCGAACCAGCGCGCGCCGTGCTCCCGATAGAAGGACGCGAGGCCCGCCGCGACGCCGCCCGGATTCACGCGGACGTCGAGCCGGTCCCCGACCCGTTTCAGCGTGACGGGGAGGCGATTCGATACGAGGAGGAGGGTCATGGTCACCGAACCCAATGCGATTCGCGAGGAGCCGAACGGGGCGTCACGCGGGAGCCCGTAGCTTGCGATCGTACGAGGGACTTGCATTCCTCACGAAGCACCCGGCGTAATAATGTTATCCTCAGCAACCGTCCAACGAAGCGCAGGTTTGCGGCTTCGGGCGATTTTCTCCGGTGCACCGTGGCGTCGCGGACCTGGAGCGGGCGAGTCCCGAAAGCGTTTATAGCCCGGTCCTCGATGGGCCGCGCCTGCGGGGATCGCCTAGCCTGGTAGGGCGCGGGGTTGCTAACCCCGTGCGCTCTGCGCTCGGGGGTTCAAATCCCCCTCCCCGCGCGGTTGTCGGACCATGAAGGTGCGCACGTACGACGAGATCGATCCGGTCGATGCATTCCGGCTCAGCGTCGTCGCGTTCGGGAGCGCGTGGGACGAGGCGACGATCGGTCGGGTCCGGTCGAGCGACCCCCGGTACCTGAAGGAGTTCGCCCTGTATGCGGAGGAACGCGGGCGGGTCCTCGCGCAGGTCGTTCCGTTGCGGTTCCCCGTCCGCTTGGCGAGCGGCGTCGAGGAGGTCGGCGGCGTGGCCGGCGTCTGCTCGCATCCGTCCGTTTGGGGGCAAGGATTCGCCCATCGCCTCATGGACGCGGCCCACACCCGCCTCCGCGAGCTCGGCTTTCGAATCTCGACGTTGACGACGAGCCGGAACATCCGAGGGTACGGGGTCTACGCGAAGATGGGCTACGCGGATCTCGCGCCGTTCCGAAGCGCCGTGCGACGGGTCACCGGTCGCACCCCACCCAAGGGATACCGCCTCCGTGCCGCATCGCGGCCCGACGTGCCGGCGATCCATGCCCTCTACCGTACGCACACCCGGAAGATGCTCGGATGGACGGAGCGGCCGGCCAAGTTCCTCGAATGGAGCCTCCGCCGACGCCACGACTACCTCGAGCGATTTCGCGTCCTCGTTCGCGGACGCGAGGTCGTCGGGTACCTCCGCACGCGACCGCACGAGGGCGTGACCATGGAGGAGGTCGTCGCCCCGAACTTCCGGGATTTCCGCGGGGCGGTGACGCTCATGGAATCGCGTTCGCGGCGGGACCTCGCGACCGTCAACTGGATCACGGCCGAAGAGGACGCGGCTCGATTCCGCCGACTCGGCTACTCCGTGGACGGGCCCATCCCCGACACGACGATGGCCCTTTCCTTGACCGACGAGATCCGCACGGCCGATCTGCCTCGGCTCTTCGGAGGAACCTCGGGTCGCTTCGTCCAGTATCCCACGGACGATTTCTAGGACGGAGCCGGCTGCCGTTCGCGATCCCAGGAACTTCTCGGCGGTCCGGCGCAGCCTCGGCCGGAAGCCCCCTAAGCGTCGTGCCTCCGGGCAATAATCCGGTCCCTGAGAACCACGGGGAACGATTAAAGAAGGGACGTGCAGGATGGCGAGGCGCCCTCCATGGCCCGGGAACCGTTCAAGGTCAAGGTCGTCCTCCTCGGGGACGGCGGCGTCGGGAAGACGTCGCTCGTCCGCCGATTCGTCGTCGATCAGTACTCGGACGACTACATCACGACCGTCGGCACGAAGGTCTCGAAGAAGAGCGTGAACGTCGGCTCGGCCCTCGACGAGGTCGAGATGATCATGCAAATCTGGGACGTCCTCGGGCAGAAAGGATACAGCGGCGTCCAGGAGACCGCGATCAAGGGCGCCCAGGGCGTCCTCGTCGTGTACGACGTCACGAGCGCCGAAAGCCGCCGCGCGATCGACGACTACTGGATGCCCGCCGTCTGGCGCCTCGCCGGCGTCATCCCGATGGTCCTGGCCGCGAACAAGTCCGACTTGGCCGAGGACCGCGTCTGGGCGGAAGAGTACCTGTATTTCCTCGCGCAGAAGTATACGTGTCCCGGCATCCTGACGTCCGCGAAGACGGGGGACAAGGTCGAGTCGGCCTTCAAGGCGCTCGGAGACCAGATCCTCCGCGCGGCCCACCACGCCGTGAAACACATCGACTTGGTGACGCCGCCGCAGGAGCCGGTCGATCGCCTGATCCGGGTGACGGACAAGATCATGACGGACTTCTGCTACCGCATGGGCGGCGTCGAGACGGGCATGCCGATCGTGAAGCGCCAGCTCGGACTCGCGGGCCTCGACGTGCGCGCGCCGACCGCCGAGGCGATCCGCGCCCTGATCAACCGCCTCGCCACGGTCGAGCAGGACTTCAAGGCGCCCGAAGAGATCGAGGCGAACCGCGACCGTCGGCTCGGGTGGCTCGACGGGCCGGACCTCTAAAGTTTGCGTGCGAGCCTCACGCCTTCAGCGGGAAGTTCTTCTCGCCCGCGCGGATCGGGATGGACAGCCAGTTCTCCCGCGGCGGGAAGGGGCACACGTAGTCCTCGCTGTACGCGCAGTATGGGTTGTACGCGAGATTGAAGTCGATCACGTACTCGTCCGTGGGAAGTTCCTCGATGTCGAGGTACCGCGCGGCACCGTACGTCCCCTTCCCCGACGTCGCGTCGCGGAACGGCATGAAGAGGCTCTCGTCTTCGTGGTGATGGCCCGGCTGGGGGAGGGACTTGTACGCCGCGAGGCGTTGCTTGGTCCCGTCGATCTCGAATTCGAAGACGCCGTAGCGGACCATGTCGCGAGGCACGCCCTTCGACGTCGCGAGGACGACCTTCTGCGGATTCGGGTCCTTGACCAGCCTCGCTCGGACGCGGTACTTCGGATCCGGCGGATAGTACGCGAGGCCCTCGAACTTCGCGCGCAACGCGTGCGGGATCGGGGACTCGTGGTCCTCCTTGAAAAAGTAGTCTTTCTCTCGACGCATCATCTCCACGCTCTTGACGTAGTCGTCGTGGGAATGCTGCGGCGGCATCGGGTCGGAGGAGACCGACGGACCGCAATAAATCTGTGGCCTTACATCGAGAAGACTTGTTCCTTCGCCTTCGCGAGGAGGTCTTTCTCCGTCTGGCCGAGATGGACGGCGGGAATCCGTGCCTCGACGAGTTCGACGATCTGTGTCGCGGTGCCGATCTTCTGCGCTTGCACGGCCTGCTTCACGAGGTCGGCAGCGAGCCGGACCTTGAGCTTCGAGAGGCCGGCATCCTCGGGGGCGATCGAGAGGAGTTCCTCCACGAGCTT
>VBMM01000014.1 GCA_005878415.1 Methanobacteriota archaeon | reverse complement strand
CAGGTTCGGGAGTTTGAACAACGCCGCTGATCGGTCCCCGGGCGTCATCCGGGGCCACTTGCCCTTGTCGAACGCCTCCCGGGCCGCGTCGATCGCCGCCCGCGTGTCCTCGATGTCGCTCTGCGGCACCGCGGCGATCTTCCCGCCCGTGGCGGGGTTGATTACGGTAAAGGTCGCCTCGGTGTGGGACGGTACCCACTCGCCGTTCACGTAGTTCAGATACTCCGACTTGCCCACGCTATCCTCCCCGGTCGCAGTGGTTACGGCCGCCGACGGCTAAGTAGCTTTCGAGGTTCGGGGCGGTCGATGTGCGAGGTATCTCCGTAGGCCCCCTTCGCATGGAGACACGCCGATGTTCCTGCTTACAAAAAGTGATAGCCTCTCGCAATAGTATAAGTGCGGGAGCCTTTGATGTGGAAGTGGTCGGACGTCATGAAAGCCCACAGCATCTTCGTGGAAGAGAAGACCGTTTACCGATGCACGTGCAACGCGGTGTTCGAGGACATCAAGCGGGCGGAGGCCCACCTTCGGCACCCCCCGCAGGATAAGGCCAAGAGCCCAAAGCCGAAGAAGCACGCGCCTCGCCGACGGGAGCCGACGACGACCCTGCAGTTGCCGTCGCTCGAGATCCCCGATAGCGGTCAGTAAGGGTACCCGTCTGGCTCCCTGCGGCCCGCATTCGCGTGCGGTATCCCTACTTATCGGCCGGACGCTTGCGGCCTTCCGTCTTCGCGGTCGTCCGCTTCTTGGCCGCCTGCGCGGCAAATCCGATCTCCCGGTCCACGAACACCAGGGCGCCGGAGACCGTGGCGCCGGCGGTCCGCACGAACGCGTCCGCAAACTTGCCGCCCGCTGCGGCAACTTCTTCGACTCGGCCGGCGAGCTGCTGGAGGAATCCCATGATCTCGGTCCCAAAAGCACGTGGCCCGCTATGAGGCTGTCGCATCACGCGGCGAGTTTGTCCATGACCGCGGGGAAGGCGTCCGCGAACCGCTTGCAGTCGGCCTCCGGGACGGTGAAGGAGACTCGGAGGAACTTGCCCCCGTGCGTCTTCGAGAGGTACGAGCCCGCGCGCGTGTGCACGTAATGATCAAGGAGCAGGCGCTCCTCGACCGCTTCTGGGTTCACGCCCGTCGGAGCGAGGTCGATGACGAACATGTTCGCCTTCGACGGGAACACGGGGAGCGAGGCGCCGTCGACCTTCGCGACGGTCCGCCGGATCGTCTCCTGGTTCTGCTCGCACACCCGACGCACCTCGGGGAGCCATTCTTTCTTCGCGTGCAGGGCGGCGAGCGCCGCGCGCTGCGCGAGCACATTCACGCCAAGGACGTTCGTGTCGTACTTCCTCAGGGCCTTGATCGCGTCGGGCGGCCCGAGGATTGCGCCGATCCGCATGCCCGCGAGGCCGGGGCCCTTGCTGAAGGAGTACGACAAGAGGGTTTTCTCCGGATAGAAGTCCGTCGCGAGGACGTGGTCCGCGTTGAAATCGCGGTACGTGATGTCGTCGATCAGCCAGAGACCGTGGTCCTTCGCGATCTCCGCGAGGCCCTTTACCTGCGACCGCGCGTACCCCGAGCCGAGCGGATTGTTCGGGTCGATGACGAGGAGCATCTTCGTCGCGGGCGTCAGCGACTCGAGGGCGAGTTCCGGCGTAAGGACGTACGGCTTGCGGTAGATGTCCGCTTCGACCGCGTGAGCGCCGGCCATCGCGACCTGATCGTGGATCGGGAGGAACGCGGGGTCCGTCGACAGGGCCTCGTCGCCCGGCTTCAGGAGGGCGCGGGTCGCGATGTACTCCCCCTCGATCCCGCCGTTCGTGAGGATCATGTCGGCCTCGCCGAGAGCGAGGTCCGCCCGAATCGCCTCGGGCAACCCGAAGATGCCGGCCTTGCGCGGATAGAGGTTGAACTCGCGATCGTCCGCGCTCCGCCGGATGGCATCGAGGATGGCGGGGTGCACCGGCAGCGTGTTCGTGTTCTGAGACATCCACGCGACCTCCTTGCGATGCTCGTGCGCGAACTCGAAGTTGTCCTTCGACGTCATGGCGGTCCCTTCGACCTCGAGCGACCGAGGCGATTGCGGCTCATATCCGTTGCGGTCTGCAGGGCGTGACTCGGTCGATGATCCCGATCCACCGTGGGCACTCACGGAGGAAGGAAGAAAGCCTTAAGGCGGTCGTGGGGTTAGGCCGCGGCGCGGGCTCGTGGTCTAGTGGCTATGACATCGCCTTGACATGGCGAAGGTCACCGGTTCGAATCCGGTCGAGCCCACTCGACTCCCGATTGCGGGCTGCTCGCCGCCATATCTTTATCTCGGACGTTCGAGTTCGTAACGCGGCATGGCCGACGTCGTGAGCGTGCGCGACCTGACGAAGTCGTACGGCGATCTTCGGGCCGTGGACGGCATCTCGTTCTCCGTCGGCAAGGGCGAGGTCTTCGGCATCGTCGGCCCGAACGGAGCCGGCAAGACGACGACGTGGGAGATCCTCGAAGGCCTCCGTCACGCGGACAAGGGCGAGGTGCGCGTCGCGGGACTCGACCTCCGCAAGGACCGGCGCAAGCTGCGCGAGCTGATCGGCGTCCAGCTGCAGGCGACCGCGTTGTTCGAGCGGCTCACCTCGCGCGAGACGCTCGAGGTGTTCGGGGCCATGTATGCTCGGAGCCTGCCAGCCGACGAGCTCCTGACGCTCGTCAACCTCGAGGAGAAGGCGGACGAGTGGACGGAGAAACTGTCCGGGGGGCAGAAGCAGCGGCTGGCGGTCGCGCTCGCCCTGGTGAACGACCCGGAGGTGGTGTTCCTCGACGAGCCCACGACGGGCCTCGATCCGCAGGCGAGGCGCAGCCTCTGGGACGTCATCGCGAAGCTGCGCGACACCGGGAAAACGACGATGCTCACGACGCACTACATGGAAGAAGCGGAACGCCTCTGCCATCGGGTAGGCGTCATGGACCATGGGAAGATCCTCGCCCTCGATGAGCCCGCCCAGCTCATCCGGAACCTCGGGCCGCGCGACGCGGTCGAGTTCCACGCGAACGGAGATTCGTCGGCCTTCGGCACATTACCCGGAGTCGAGGAGATCAACGTCGAGGACGGCCGCGTCACTTTATACACACGAAAGCTCGAGACGACCCTGACCGCCGTGTTCGAGTACGCCCGCACCCACGCGTTGCCGGTCGAGGACTTCCGCGTGCGGAACGCATCCCTGGAGGACGTCTTCCTCCAGATGACGGGGAGGCGGATCCGCGAATGAGGGCGCCGCTCGGATTCCACAAGTGGGTCGGCGCGAACCTGCGAATGTTCTTGCGGGATCGCGCGACCCTCGTCTGGGCGATCCTCTTCCCGATCATCTTCATGGGCCTCCTCGGCCTCGGGTTCGGCCGCGCGGACCCCGTGTCGTTCCACGTCGGCATGATGGACGACGACCAGTCCGGGTGGTCGACGGCCCTCTGGACGGTGTTTGCGAACAAGTCCCTCCCGTTCCAAATCACGAACTACACGGTTCGGGACTCCGGGCTCTCCGCCGTGAAGGCCGGCACGCTCGACATCCTCGTCATCGTGCCGCAGGGCTTCGGGGCCTTCATGGACAACCAGACGTCTCCGACCGGAGACAAGAACGGGACCCTCGCCCTGATCGCGTACTGGGGGTTCGACGAACGAGGCTCCGGCCAGGTCGCGCTCCAGTCCGTGCGCGAGGTCTCCGACGCGTTCTTCCGTGCGGCCACGAACAGTTCGACGACCCTCGGCGTCGCACCGGAGGCGGTGAACGCGCAGTCGCTCGACTACATCGACTTCTTGGCGCCGGGCATTACCGCAATGGCGATCATGCAGAGTGGCGTGTACGGCCTCGCCCTCTTCATTGTGTCGTCCCGCGAGAAGCGCATCCTGAAGCGGCTTCACGCGACGCCGGCCGGCGCGGCGTACATCCTCGCCGGGCGCATCGTCCCCGCGTTGCTGATCAGCCTCGTACAACTTTGCCTGCTGCTGTCCCTTGCCGTCTTCGCCTTCGGCGTGCATATCGTAGGGAACATCCTCGTCCTGATCGTGGCGGCGTTGTTCGGGGCCTTCGTGTTCATCTCCCTCGGCTTCTTCGTCTCCTCCGTGTCCCGGAACGCGGACAGCGCGGAGAACCTCACGGGCCTCGTGACGTTCCCGATGTTCTTCCTCGGCGGCGTGTTCATCCCAATCGAACGGCTCCCCCAGGCGGTCCAAATCCTGGCGTACATGA
>VBMM01000096.1 GCA_005878415.1 Methanobacteriota archaeon | reverse complement strand
AGTACGGACGGTCGCCGATGATCGCGATCAAGGCCCATCCGCTCAAGCCGGCGATGGTCGTCTACGTCCAACCGGAGAACGTCGACGAGCTGGCGGTCAAGCTGGCGGAGCTGGACAGCATCATCCTCGCGCGGACGGACCTCGATCAGCCCGAGCTGATCTCGAGACTGGAGCGGATCGCATGAAGGCAGGCATCGTGAGCTACGGCGGGTACATCCCGCGGTACCGGATTCGGCCGAAGGACATCGGGATCGTCTGGGGGGCCGACGGCGAGGCGATGGGCCGCGGGCTCAACATCCGGGCGAAGAGCGTGCCCGGCCCGGACGAGGACGTCATCACGATCTCCGTCGAGGCCTCGCGGGCGTGCATGGCCAAGGTCGACGTCGATCCCACGGAGATCGGGGCCATCTACGTCGGATCGGAATCCCACCCGTACGCCGTCAAGCCGACCGCCACGATCGTCGCGGAGGCGATCGGCTCGGCGCCCGTGATGACGGCGGCGGACTTCGAGTTCGCCTGCAAAGCCGGGACCGCTGCGATGCAGACGACGATGGGACTCACGCTCTCGAAGATGATGAAGTACGGCCTGGCGGTCGGTTCGGACACGAGCCAAGGCGCGCCCGGCGACGCGCTCGAGTACAGCGCGTCCGCGGGCGGCGCGGCGTTCCTGATCGGCACGGACCGGACGATCGCGGACATCAACCACACGGTCTCGTACACGACGGACACCCCGGACTTCTGGCGGCGGGAGGGCCAACGCTACCCGAGCCACGGCGGCCGCTTCACCGGCGAACCCGCGTACTTCAAGCACGTGATCGCCTGCGCGCAGCTCCTGTTCAAGCGGGCCGGCACGACCGCGGAGGATTACGACTACGCGGTGTTCCACCAGCCGAACGGCAAGTTCCCCGTCCGCGCGGCGAAGCAGCTCGGCTTCAAGGACCCGCAGATCGACGCGGGCCTGTGCGTACGGGAGATCGGGAACACGTACAGCGGCGCGATCATGGTCGGCCTCTGCGCCATCCTGGACGAGGCGGAATCCGGCGATCGGATCTTCGCCGTCGGATATGGGAGCGGCGCCGGCTCGGACGGGTTCGACATCACGGTGACGGACGAGATCGGACGCATCCGGCGGGATGCGACGCCGACGATCAAGGCGCAGATCGAGGACCACGTGTTCATCGAGTACTCGACGTACGCGAAGTATCGCGGCAAGATCCTGATGCGGGAGGGCTGAAGCCGTGCGCGGCGTGGCCGTCATCGGCGTCGGCGAGACGGAGTTCGGCGAGCTGTGGGACCGCTCCTTCCGCGACTTGGGGATCGAGGCGGGCCTGAAGGCGATCCAGGACGCGAAGCTCCGCTCCGAGGACATCGATGCCGTGTACATCGGCAACATGTCCGCCGGGAAGTTCATCGACCAGGAGCACGTGTCCGCGCTCGTCGCCGACTACTCGGGCCTGGCGGACATGCACCTCCCGACCGTGCGCGTCGAGGGCGGAGGGGCCTGCGGGGCGATCGCCCTCCTGCAGGCGCGCCTCGCGATCGCCTCCGGCATGTACGACATCGTCGTCGTCGGGGGCGCTGAGAAGATGACGGACGTCGGGGAGGTCCAAGCCGCGGAGATCCTGTCGTCGACCGCGGACCAGGAGTGGGAGAGCGTCTTCGGCGCGACGTTCGCCGGGCTCTACGCGATGATGGCGCGCCGCCACATGTACGAGTACGGCACGACGCGCGAACATCTGGCGTCCGTCGCGGTGAAGAACCACAAGAACGGCGCGCTCAACCCGGATGCGCAATTCCAGAAGGAGATTACGATCGACGCGGTCCTGCAGAGCCCCTGGGTCGCGGAGCCGCTCGGGTTGTTCGACTGCGCCCCGCTCAGCGACGGCGCCGCGGCGGTCGTCCTTTGCGCGGCGGAGAAGGCCCACAAGTTCACCGACACGCCGATCCTGTTTCGCGGCTCCGGGCAGGCGAGCGACTTCCTCGCCCTGCACGACCGCCGCGACCTGACGACGATGGACGCAACCGTCGTCGCGGGAAAACGCGCCTTCGACGAGGCGAAGCTCACGCCGAAGGACGTCCAGGTCGCGGAGGTCCACGACAACTTCACGATCTCGGAGATCCTCGCGATCGAGGACTTGCGGTTCGTCGAGAAGGGGAAGGGCGGCCCCGCGACCTTGGACGGGGTCACGGCGCTGAACGGCAAGATCTCCGTGAACACGTCGGGCGGATTGAAGGCCCGCGGTCAGCCGGTAGGCGCGACGGGCGTCGCGCAGGCCGTCGAGATCGTCCACCAGCTCCGCGGCGAGGCCGGCAAGAGGCAGGTCGTCGGGGCGCGTCGCGGTCTGACGCACACCCTGGGCGGCACCGGCGCCACGGCGATCGTCCACATCTTCGAGCGGGGGGACTGAGATGGCCATCCCCCGTTTCTGGCGGGAAATCGCCAGCCGCTACAACCTCATCGGCACGAAGTGCGGCAGCTGCGGGAAGGTCGATTTCCCCCCGCGGGCCGTGTGCCCGGATTGCGGCCGAAAGTCGATCGGGAAGATGCAACGGGTCAAGCTCACCGGGAAGGGGACGGTCGTCACGTACACCGTGATCCACGACGCGCCCGCGCAGTTCGAGCTGCAGAAGCCCTACGTGATGGCGATTATCGAGATGGAAGAGGGCGTGCGGCTCACGTCCCAGGTGATCGACACGAAACCCGAGGACGTCAAGATCGGGATGAAAGTCCAAGCCGCGTTCCGGAAGCTCGGACAGGAAGGCGAGGCCGGCGTAATCCATTACGGGTACAAGTTCCGCCCCGCGGGCTGAGCCGCTCACTCGGCGTGCTTTGATTACTGGGAGGGGCGAGTCCGCACGCGAACGTTGAACCGTCGGCGCGGCATTCCGAAAAACAGCGAGTTGTAGGGGGCCGGATCATGGGAGAACGCGCGCGGTACTTCACCCCGGAATTCATGGGATTCTTCCGGGAATTGGACAAGAACAACAACAAGCCGTGGTTTACGGCGAACAAGGAACGATACGAGAAAGCGGTCCAGGAGCCGGCGGTCCGCTTCATCAAGGATGCCAGCGCGCGGCTGCAGAAGCTCAGCCCGTACCTCGTCGGTGACGCGCGGCCGTTCGGCGGATCCCTTTCCAGGATTTATCGGGACATGCGCTTCTCTCCGGACAAGAGCCCGTACAAGACCCACATCGGGATCCATTTCTGGCACGCGAAGGCCGTGGGACCGGAGCACATGACGCCCGGGCTCTTCCTGCACCTGGGACCCGGCGAGAGCGCCGCATACTCCGGCGTCTGGCATCCGGATCCCCCGATCCTCGCGAAGATCCGCGGTCGCATGCTCGACGAACCGGATCGGTGGAAGGAAGTCCTCCGGAGCAAGGTCCGCCTCGAAGGCGAATCGCTCAAGCGGCCGCCGCCTGGCATCGACCCGAACCATCCACTTATCCAGGACCTCCGTCGAAAGGATTTCGTCGGGACCCGTTCCTTCCTCGATACGGAGGTCACCGACGAGAAGTTCTTCGGGTCATTCATCGATGCGTGCGCGTCCATGGATCCGCTGAATCGGTTCCTCGCCGGAGCGATGGGCCTCCCTTGGTAGGTTGAGCTCCCGAATCGACTGCGGCGTCGTGCCTGTCAGTGCGAGCCCACGATGCCCCCCTCATCCTCACTTTCACCCATCTCCCTCCCGAGAAAGGCGATGTACATCTCGGCATTTCGAGGCTCGATCCATGTCCTTCGACGACCTCAAGGAGTTCAACGGGCAGCCGTACAGCGGGATGGCGGTCG
Source organism: Methanobacteriota archaeon (assembly GCA_005878415.1). Classification (GTDB taxonomy): domain Archaea; phylum Thermoplasmatota; class Thermoplasmata; order RBG-16-68-12; family RBG-16-68-12; genus RBG-16-68-12. The sequence continues at coordinate 553 of VBMM01000096.1, read as the reverse complement.
GCGGGTCGCACACCTGGCGCTACACGGATGCGATCTGGCGGGAGCAGAAGGTCGCGCCGGACCGCTGGGAGTTCACGTTCAAGAGCATGAAGCGGAGAGGGCAGCCGGCGCCTCCGGGATCCGGGGTGCCTCCGGACACTCTCTACCATTGGTATCTCCTCGCGCACCAGCGCGTGCGGAAGATCGACGAGGACAGCTACGCGACGTTCATGTCCGGCCTCAAGTACAAGATCGCCCACAAGAGGCCGTACTGGCGTCGCTGGAGCTGCGAGTACCCGGATCAGGCCTCCGAGAGAGATCGCGTCGTCGAGGTCCTCGAGGACGCGCTCGATCGGCTCCGCGCGGAACCCGCGGCGTCGGCACCTTTGCCGGTGACATCGACGCGATGGCAAACGACTCGGCTGTGATGCACCGCATCACGTTCTCATTATTGACCGCAGGAAAGGTCGCTGACCTTTATCCGTCCCGATTCGATATCCGGTGCGGGGAGTGGAGGACCGCGGTCGAAAGTCCACGGGTCAACGGACGTACGTCTCCCGCGACTCCGGGATCC
>VBMM01000092.1 GCA_005878415.1 Methanobacteriota archaeon | reverse complement strand
CTCACTCCTCATCCTCTCCGAGGAAGTGGTCGATGTACGGGCACTCGAGCGTGAGGAACTTCCGGCAGTGCACGCAGCGGCCGTCCTCCAGCGCGGGGGCGAGGGAGGGGTTCGGCTCGTAGCACGGCATCGGTTCGGAGAATTCGAACGGCTCGGGCGCATCTTCCATGGGGTCCCTCCGAGGCGACTCAGTGAGGGAGCGCTGCGGGGCCCGGCTTGTCCGGGGTCATCTTCGGGACGAGGGCCGCGAGCTTGCTGATCAGCCCCGACTTCTTCGGGCCGACGAGGGCCTGTTCGAGCACCTCGCTCAGCGTGTCGACCGGGACGATCTCGATCTTCCCCTGGTACTTGTCCTCGAGGAGGACGTCCTTGAGGTTCGATCGCGGGATCACGACCTTCTTGATCCCGAGTTCCGCGGCCGCTTCGATCTTCGCCGTGACGCCGCCGACGGGCAGGACCTGCCCACGGACG
>VBMM01000095.1 GCA_005878415.1 Methanobacteriota archaeon | reverse complement strand
GCCTCCGAGCGCACGGGGACGCGCTCCTCGACTACGCCGAACGGCGGGTGCGGGCCGCGATCCAACCGTTGCCCCGAGGCACCTGGACCGCGGACGAGTTCCTGGAGTCCGCACGTTCCGATCGAGATTCGCGGATTCGGATTCGGGCCGAGGTGTCGATCGGCGGGTCCGGATTCACGATCGACTTCGGCGGCACCGATCGGCAGGTCGACGGCAACGTGAACGCACCCCTCGCTGTCACAGTGAGCGCCTCGTACTACGTCGTGCGCTGTCTCACGGACCCCGACGCACCTCGAAATGCGGGAGCGTATCGACCCGTGCGGGTGCTCGCGGAAGAAGGGAGCCTCGTGCGCGCGCGATCGCCGGCGGCGGTCGCGGCGGGCAACGTGGAGACGTCGCAACGGATCGTCGACGTGATTTTCCGCGCACTCGCCGAACCCCTCGCCGACCGCGTGCCCGCGCAGAGCCAGGGGACCATGAACAACCTGACGATCGGCGCGGCGGGACGAAGGCCCTTCTCGTACTACGAGACGATTGCGGGCGGGGAAGGCGCCCTCCCGTTCCGGGACGGCATGTCCGGGGTCCACACCCACATGACGAACACGCGAAACACGCCGGTCGAGGCGCTCGAGCTCGCCTACCCGCTCCGCATCGAGGAATACCGCCTCATCCCCGCGAGCGGCGGCGGGGGCCTCCACGCGGGCGGCGACGGCGTG
>VBMM01000094.1 GCA_005878415.1 Methanobacteriota archaeon | reverse complement strand
CTGGGCGCCCCGAACGAGGACACCGCGCTGGCCGCCTTGCCCGGCCATCGCCTCCTCCGGGTCGGACAAGGCGCGAAGGCGGTCGCCCTCGCAGCGCGCGGGGCCGTGCTCGGGACCGCGTTCGCGGTGCTCGCGCTCATCCCGTTGCGGGCCATCCTGTCCGAGCCGATCGGGCTCGCGGAGCTCTTTCGACCGTGGTCCGCCTTGTTCCTCGCGTTCGTCCTCGGGGCGTTGCTCGTGTCCGAGTCCCGCGGAGGGAAGGCCCGTCGCGTATGGCGGGCGGCATGGGTCCAGGCACTCGCCGGGCTCCTTGGCGTCGCGACGTTGCGGGGACCGACTCCGCTCGAGGCCGGCGTCGTCCTCTTCCCGCTGTTCTCCGGGCTGTTCGGGATCCCGAGCCTCCTCATCGGGCTGAAGGCGGAGCCCGGCACGATCCCGTTGCAGCGGCTCGAACCTCTGCGAGCGATTAACCGAGCGGACGTCCGCTCCTCGATCCGGGGCACGCTGGCGGGCGCGAGCGTCTCCTGGCTCCCGGGCCTGAGCGGGGGTGCCGCGGCGACCTTGGCCTCGCTGCACGTCCGCAAGTCGACGGGCCCGTCGCAGTTCATGGTCGTCCTCGGGGCGGTGTCCAGCTCGACCGCGCTCCTGAGCGTCGCCGTCCTCTACATGATCCACCGCTCCCGCAGCGGCGCGG
>VBMM01000093.1 GCA_005878415.1 Methanobacteriota archaeon | reverse complement strand
GTCGCATTGGGACCCCGGCAGGAATCTAGGCGAACGAACGCTCGTTCTGGAGGGATGCCTGCCAGCGCCCGTCCTCGGAAGGGTCGTGGACGGGTGTGCTTTCTCAATCGTCGTGGTTCTCGCGGGTGCCGTACGGCGTCGAGTACTTGTGCGTCTCGCGAATCCGTTCGACCCCGTCAATCTCGGCGATGTACTCCGCGACGACGGCGGGGACGAGCGACTGCCAGTCGCCGCCTTTCAGCATCGCTTCCCGCACCCGGGTGCCGGACAGTCGATCCCGGTCCACGAGCGGCGGTGAGAGGACCTTGAACCCGTGCTCGCGGAAGAGCCGGACGACCAGGTCCGAGTTCGAATACACGACATCGAAGCGCGGCACGAGGGACAGGACGTGACTCACCCAGACGCTGTGCACGTGCGTGTCCGGGATCGGCACGATGTGGTAGTTGTGGATCCCCTCGGCATCAAGCGCGCGCTTGATCATTTCGTACCGCTCGCCCGCGGTGAACGGGTTCTCGCCGGTGTGGCTGTATTGCGCCGA
>VBMM01000091.1 GCA_005878415.1 Methanobacteriota archaeon | reverse complement strand
GAGATCGAGGCGCTGTCTCCCTCCGTGCCTTCCCGGGAGCCGACGAACTGCACGTGGATGTCGTGATTCGAGATGTCTTCGCCCGTGTACTTCTTGATCAGGGCGGCGACGTTCTCGACGGCCTCCTTCGCGATCTCCCCGAGTCGACCGGTGGCGATGATTCGTCCGCCCTGTTTCGCCTGGGCCGGCGTCACCTCGGCGGCAATCGGCAGGACAATCCCGCTGAACTCCGCGATCGAGTTGTCGCCGACGAGGACCGCGAGGCCGTTCACCATCCCAACGATGTTGCCTTCCGTGATGAACGTCTGGTACTCCTTGCCGCGTTCGATCATGCGGTCCGCGACCTGCTGTTCGAGTGAGCGCGCGATCCGCTTCGCGCTGAGGACATCCTTCGCCGAAACGAGCGGCGAGCTCTCTTCTTGGGCGATATCGCCCGCGACCCGGATGAGGCCGCCAAGCTCGCGCAGTCGGAGGGTGAGCTGGCCGCGCCGGCCCGCGCGTCGCTGCGCCTCCCTCAAGATCTCGAGGACCGCGGTGCGGTCGAAATGCGGGATCTTGCGGTCCTTCGAGACCTCCTGCGCGACGAAGCGCACGAGTTTGAGCCGGTTCTCTTCGGTATCGGGCATCGTGCTCTTCATGTAGATCTCGTAACCGTATCCGCGGATCCGCGACCGCAGCGCCGGATGCATGCCCTGCACGGCGTCGAGGTTCCCTGCAGCCACGAGGATGAAATCGCACGGCACGGCTTCCGTCTTCACCATCGCGCCGGAGGACCGCTCGCTCTGACCGACGATGGAGAACTTCTTCTCCTGCAT
>VBMM01000090.1 GCA_005878415.1 Methanobacteriota archaeon | reverse complement strand
GGAGCCGTCCTGGGCATGGAGCGCCGCGAGCGCTCGACCGACGCGTTCGAACGCTGCCGCCTCGAGACGCACGTCCGAGAGTGCCTCCTCGAGGAGCCGGCCTTCCAACCAGTCGAAGGCGAGAACATGACGACCGTTCGATTTCGCGATTCGCCGAGGAACCCGCAGCGGAGGAGCCGAACGCAGAGCCTTGGCGCCCCGCGCTGCGATCCCGTAGTCCTCCGCACCGTACACCTTCAAGACGGCCCGCGGCCGCCCCCCTACCACGAGCCGCGCAGAGTACCGCCGCTCCGGACGATAGCGGATCGTCTCGACGGAGGCCTCCCACATGTCCGGGTGCTCGAGGAAGATTTTTTGGAATAGGCGTCGGCGACGTTTCTCATCGACGAGCGCCGGCAGGGTTCGGAGTCGGCGGTCGTTCGGGAAAAAGGAGACGATGAGGCTGAGGTCCTCGACGACGAAACGGCCGACCCGGAACGGTCCGGCCACTTGACCTTTCTCCTCCGCGTTCCGGAGTTTGATCGCCGCATCGAGGCGGTGCGCGATCCCGTACGCGTCGACCGTGTGTCCGTCCGCTTGGACGGCATAGTCGACGAGGCAGAACGTGCCCGGCTTGTAGTGCAGGTACGTGGGTCGTGCCCCCTGGATTCGCACGCCGGGGACGTGGGCCCGCAGGATCTCGGCGAACGCGTCCGCATCCAGCACAGCAGCCAGGCCGGGGAGGTCGGGCTCGCGGGCCACGAGGTCCGCGTCAGGAGGCGGGAGCATCGGCGAGTTCCTCCCGCGGCTCCGTGATACCGGCCTCCTGGAGTCGCCAAAGGGCGGCGTAACGCCCGTCTTTCCGAAGCAGTTCTGCGTGCGTCCCGGCTTCGTCGACGCGACCTCCATCGAGGTAGATGATGAGGTTCGCGCGGACCGCCTGCCGCAGGTCGTGGGTGATCAGGAACGTCGTGCGTCCGAGGGCGAGGCGACCGAGCGCTTCGAAGATGGCCCGCTCGTTCTCCTCGTCCAGACCCGTCGTCGGCTCGTCGAGGATCAGGATCGGAGCCTTCCGGATCGCCGCCCGCGCGATCGCGATCCGCTGCCGCTGCCCTCGAGACAACGTGACACCCCGCTCGCCGAAGACGGTGTCGTAGCCCAAGGGGAGGGCCATGATGAACTCATGCGCGTTCGCGAGGCGCGCGCACGCCTCGATCTCCTTCGGGTCCGCGTTCGGCGCGCCGAAGGCGATGTTCTCCCGTGCGGTCGCGTGGAACAGCAGCGTGTCCTGGAGGACGACGCTCAGTTGCTGCCGCAGGGACTCGATCTTGAACCGACGGATGTCTTGACCGTCGAAGGTCACCTGGCCCGCCTGCGGGTCGTACAGCCGCAAGAGGAGGCTCGCCACGGTCGACTTGCCGATCCCCGAGGGCCCGACGAGGACGACGAGCTGGCCCGGCGTGACGTGGATCGAGACGTCGCTCAGCACCGGATGGCCGGGCTCGTACGCGAACGTCACGTGTTCGAAGCGGACCTCTCCCCGGAGGAGCGGTGCGGGGACCGCATCGGGCCGGTCCCGGATGTCCGGGGTGCGGTCCATCACGTCGATCACGCGCTCCCCCGCGGCGGCGGCCTTCGCGAGCCGACTCGTGTACTTCGCGAAGTCCTGGAAGGGCCGGTACGCGGTCCGGAGGTAGGCGACGAACACGAGGAGGTCGCCCGGCGTCAGCGCGCCGCTGAGCACGAACTGCGTGCCGAAGTACAGGACGAGGGACATGCCCAGCGCGATGAACACGTCGAGGGACCGCTCGAGCCTTGCGGCGAGCCGGGCGCCGCGCACCTCGATCCCCAGATTCGCCTTGTTCTCCGAGCGGAAGTCGTCGAGGAATCGATCCTCGAGCGACAGGGCCTGCACGACCTGGATCGCGCCGATGCTCTCCGAGGCGGTCGAGGCGATCGCGCTCTGTTTCGTCCGCTGCCGCCGCGACGTCTCCGTGATGTCCGGCATGATGCGTCGCGTGGACAGCCAGAAGAGCGGCAGGACGATCAGGGAGACGAACGCCAGGGTCGAGTTGAGCCAGAACATGACGACGAACATTGCAACGAGGGCGAAGATGCTCGCGAACAGCGGGAGGGCCGCCGTCACGACGACCTCCCGGATCATCGAGATGTCGGCGATGATGCGCACGATCAGGTCGCCGCCGCGGGCCTTCGTGTGGAACGACAGCGGGAGTCGTTGCACGTGCTGGTACAGGTCGTTCTGGATCTCCGTCGTCACGCGCGTCCCGATAATCGCGAAGCCGACGTTGGCGTAGTACCACGTGATGGCTCGGATCCCGACGATCACGACGAGGGCGACCACCGACACCGTTAGCAGTGTCAGCGGAGTCATCGAGCCGACGATCGATTGGACGAAGGCTCCGGCTAGCGGGAAGCCGCGCATGTTGAGGTTCTGAAAGATCACGCCGTCGAAGATGAACTTGAGAGGCCAGGGTTCCAGAAGGCGCATGAACACCTGGATCGTCACGGCGAAGACGGATCCCACCACGATGTGCAGCTGCTTCCGCGTGTACGGCCAGAACCGTCGCCAGATGCGGGCCAGCTTCGGGACGGTCTCCGCGATGTTCTTGGCGCGCGCCATGCTACGCGAACTCCTCGGGCGTTCGGCTCGGTAACCGCGCGAGAGCAAGAATCCGATCGACGACGGAGTCCCAGGTGAAGTCCTTCAGCGCGCGGCTCCGGGCCGACGAGCCGAGGCGCGACCGCAATTCGGGATCCGCGTAGAGATGCTCGAACGCCGTCGCGAGGGCCTTCGAGTCGTCCGGCTCGACCAGGAGGGCATCGACCCCGTCGCGAAGGAGCTCGGCAAGTTGGCCCACGCGGCTCGCGACGATGGGGCGGCCTGCCGCCATGTACTCGTAGACTTTCAGCGGGGAGAAATACGTTGCGTCCGCGGGATACGGCGCGACGGCCACGTCCATCGATGTCAGGAAACCGGGCATCTCGTTGTGCGCCACGGATCCCACGAACGTCACGGCGGCGTCGAGACCCCGCCGAACGGTTTCGTCCTCCAGTCGTTGGCGCTCGGGCCCATCGCCGATCACCAGGAGGTGGGCATCCGGATGATGTTTGCGGAACAGCGCGAAGGCTTCGAGCAGGAGCGGCAGGTCATGCCAAGGCTTCAGGCTGCCTGCGAATCCGATGTTGAACGTCAGGCCGGAGTTCGGCCTCGTGGGGACTCGATCGGGCGCGAACCGGGTCGGGTCCACCCCATTCGGGATCACGTGCACGCGGCCTTGCGCCTCAGGGAACCGTTCGAGGTAGCGTGCGACGTCCCTCGAGACGGCGACGATCGCGGTCGCGGCGAGGAACGTGCGGCGCGATGCTCGGTCCGCGCCCGCGCGGTCGTGCAGCTCGCGGTGCGCCGCCTGTTCCTCCATGAGCGGCGAGTTCACTTCCAGGATGCCCGGCACCCGTCGATCGCGGGCCCACTCCATGCCTCCGAAGCTCCACATCGAGTAACGCTCGTACACGAGGTCGAACGGCCCGGACCGATCCAACGCGCCATGCAACGCCTCGTTCGCCGCAAGGCATGCGCGCTCTCGATCTTCGAGGGGCCCGATCGGGTCGTCGGCGTACGCGTGGACCGGCACGCCCGCGAGATCGTCGGGGGGATCGCCGCCGAGGGAGAGGGCGAAGAGCTCCACCTTCACCCCGCGCTCCGAGAACGCGCGAATCACCTCGCGCACATGGATCGCCGCGCCCTTTCGTCCGAAGACGTGGACGCCGGGGTCCGCGCACACGTAGGCGGCTCGGGTTACGGGACCACCGCCTTCTCGATCTGCGTGCGACCTGCGGCTTCGAACAATTCTCGCAGGCGCCCGGCGTTCGGCCGGACATTGAAATTGGCCTCGACGAGCGCCCTCGCCCGCTTCGCGAGGCCCACACGGAGATCCGCGTCCCGAATGGGCCGCTCAAGGGCGGCGGCGAGCGCGCGGGGATCGTGAGGAGGCACGAGGAGC